>PMDM01000471.1 GCA_003155565.1 Methylococcaceae bacterium
GATACCACGATGTTGCGCCGTATTTGAGATTTTGCCCGAAAAGCGCTTGTTCGACAGTGACATTGATTTCCAAAGCACCGTTTTTGCCATGGCGGTTAGAGCATAGCACCTGAAAACGGCCAAAAGCATGATAAACATCGGTAAATTCAGCATTGGTTTTAGCCAATCTTACGTAGTCTTCCCGCTGCTTTAAGATATAAGGTATGAGTTGCTGCTGATCCAGTATTCCCGCAGCCTCATCATTTGCAGACAAGATGCGCCAAGCAGTTTCATGATCTTGTTGATTGATAGCATCAGCCAACTTTTTTATGCCGTCCTCAAAGCGGTAGGATTGTCTTAACTCAACCGTATTGCCGGGTAATCCAGTGATCAAGTCAGCGAGGACTGCCCCTGATTCCACCGAAGCAAGCTGGTCTTTATCACCCAATAAAATTAATCTCGCCCCAGGTTTCAGGGCATCGACCAGTTTGCTCAGGAGTGCGAGGTCAACCATCGAAGCCTCATCGATGACCACGAGATCAAATACCAAAGGATTGTTTGCGTCATGCTTGAAATAAGGTGATGGCGGTTTTGCACCTAGCAATCGGTGCAAGGTGATGGCGGTGCGAGGTATTTGTCCTTTTATATTATCTGGGCAATCCAACCCAGCCATATTGAGTGCGATGGCTTCCTGCAAGCGCATTGCCGCTTTTCCGGTGGGCGCTGCCAAAGCGATCAATAAGGGTTCATCAGCTAATTCCTGCAGCACAGCCAGAATTTTACAGATAGTGCTTGTTTTTCCTGTTCCCGGCCCTCCGGTAATGATGCAAAAGGCTTGCAGGGCGGCTTTTTTTGCGGCTTCCCGTTGCCAATTTGTTTCTTTAGTTTGGACACCACAATAACGGTCAAGCAGGCTATCCAGATTTTGAACGGGTTTAGAGATTTGTGCTAGTTGTTTGATTTGCGTGGCCAGTCGATCTTCATAAGACCAGTAGCGTTGCAGATATAATCGGTTTTGTTCTATGACTAAAGGGTAAGTCAGGGTAGATGCTGCCGGGAGTTCACTGACTAGGCCTGAATCTAACAGCAAGTTTTTATCCAACTCATTAATTTCAATACAGCTATGGCCTTGATGTTGCTTTTGTGACAACAAGCTCAGCAGGGTTTCCAACGCCTTTTTCCTGGTGGCTGCTAGCGCTGTGCGTTGACTTAGGAAACGGGCAAAGGCCATATCCAGACGGCTATAGACTTCCTCTTCATTTGGCATCGACACGGTTATTCCTTGAATAACGAAGCCAGTGCTTCGAGAGTCGGCAAATCGGGACTGTCCTGAAAAACGCCGCTCATCGCAGTGTCAGGCTCCATGCCGCGGACGAATAAATAATGCACTCCGCCAAAATGTTGGGCAAAATTGTAATCTGATAGCCGAATTTGCAGATAACGGTGCAAAACTACGCAATAAATCCAGTACTGTAAGCCGTAATTATGTTCACGCATGGCATGGATTAAGGTGTCAGCGTGATAATCAGGAAGGTTATTTGATTTGTAATCCATTACATAATAGCGACCGTCATATTCGCAGATAAGGTCGATAAAACCCGTCAAAAAGCCGCTCATTTGCTTGCTATTTAAAGGCTGGAATGTCGGTTTTTTTGTCAAAACTTCATTAATTTTCTGGGTATTGAAAGATGGCAACGACAGGTAAAAGGGCATCTCTTTCAAACAGTGATTTTCCTGCAAATTCATCAAACAAAATTGAGGAGCGATTATCGACAACGGTGTAGCGACCGTTTTGTACAAGAGATTGTCAATAATTTCCGGTTGCCCCAGCCTTAAGCCGTAACGTTGGCAGGTCTTATCCCTTAATGCTGAGATATTGCGTTTTTTAGCCAAGTCGACGAATGGTACGTGTTCAAGTAGCTCGTGAATAACATTTCCGGTATGTGCGCCAGCAGGTAAAAGATTGGTCAAGCTTCCAGTCGTATCGATTAAGTTGTCTGGCGCATATTGATTTTCTCCCGCTTTATCTGTCGGTAATTCGGGCGTTTCGGTCAGGCTTAACGCGGATAATGCCGTATAGCTGCTCATTTGCCAGTCCGTGTATAAGGATCTGTGGCGTTTTTTTACCAATAGTTTGTCGTGTTTTTCTGGTTGCTGATAGTTTCCGGTGATGGTGCCTGAGACTTCAAGCAACCGGTAAGCAAAAGCTNNGAATCATTAGCCGCAGTTTCAGAACGGACATTTGCCCATGCGATATAACAACGGTATTTTGCCCGGGTTAGGGCGACATAAGCCAAACGTAAATCCTCAGCATGTTCTTCAAATTGGGCTTGGGTTTGATGCTTGTCAAGATCGCCAGAGCCTAAGTCAACAATTAAACGGTTGTTTTTCTCACCTTCCGTTTCAGGAAGATGACATTTGATTAAGGGATTTTTTTCATTCGACCGCTGCTTACGTTGCCATAAATAAGGACAAAAAACGATGGGATATTCCAGGCCTTTAGCCCGGTGCATGGTGATGATTTTTACGGCATCGGCATCACTTTCAAGACGTAGCTGTTGGTTGTCTGGACTGCCGGGATTGTCTTGCGCTTTTGATATTGCAGTTTTTAGCCAGTTTAAGGTTTTATGAAGACCTAAGCGTTCGTCAATCACCGCTTGCTGTAACAGTTCCAGTGTGTGCTGTAAATTGGTCAAGCTGCGTTCTGCCAGCGTAGATTTTGATAATACCGATGCTATTTTTTCCTGCTTTAACAGCGTTTGCATCATGGCCATCACACCCGCTTGTTGCCAAGTTTGGTAATATCCCAGGAATCTTGACAAAATGCTATCTACTTCATTTTCACTGTTGAGAATTTGATAAAGCGTTTGCCCGTCATAACCAAACCAGCTTAAAGACAGGGCTTGCCCAAGCAAGCTTATGTCTCCTGGATGTGCGATAGCTTCTAATAAGGTGCACAAATGTTGGGCTTCTTCTGACGCAAATACAGATTCCGTGCTATTCAATACTGAAGGTATACCCACCAAGCGCAGCATTTCTTGATATTCCCTAGCTTGCTTATTGGTTCTCACCAGAATGGCGATGTCTTGGGGCTGTAGTTTCCGGTTCTGGGGTTGGAGCGTATGGTCACCGCTTAGTAATTCAACGATTTCATTGGCCACGGCAATGCAGATTGCGGATGCAGCATCGCTACGGTTGGGTTGCCAAAAGCCGGTCTTGCTGTTGCTTTCCGGCAACTGCCAAAGCATCATAGGAACGCAAGTTAAGCCATTAAGATGCAAAGCCCCATCCTGTTCTGACCGTGCAGCTTGCGTTGGATGAAAGTTAATATCGGCCAATAAAAAAGCTTGTTTCCGTTGAAACAGGCAGTTAACTGCCGCTACCAAATGCGGATGCGAACGCCAGTTATTCCTGAGTGTGTAGCGTTGCTGCGCTTGAGCTTGTGCTTCAAGATAGGAATAAATATCAGCGCCACGAAACTTATAGATGGCCTGTTTCGGGTCGCCGACCAAGACTAGGTAATGGCTATTTACGGCAAAAACACTGGAAAAAATATGCCATTGATTATTGTCGGTATCTTGAAACTCGTCTATTAATGCCGCATTGAAGCGTTGCCTTAGTTCATTGATTAACTGTTGTGATCGCTCGCCCTGTAATGCTTTTGCCAGATGGGTGATTAAATTGTCGAATGACCAGACATTCATTTGCTCAAGCTGTTTATCCAATTCTTCTCGCAGGGTTTCAAGTAAACTTCTACGCAAGATAACCGTGATTTGTTGTGCCGCAGCCGCCAAGTCATCAAACGGTTTGGTATCAAGGTTTACTGAAGCCAGAAAATCGGTTTTCCGTTCATCGCTGGTCTGGGCTTTATTGCTTCTGAATTGAGTGCCGTTTAGCCCTTCAAACAAACCATTGTAAGTCAACAAAGATAAGGCATCAGCGCTTGGAAATTGCAGGGTGTTACTTTGTAACCATTCACCTAACGCGCTGCAATGTTCTATAAATGTAGATTGATAGCTGGCTTTGAATTGCTGTCCAGAAAAATGTGCTTCTATCTTTTGTACAATATCTGCCAGTTTATCTTTCGCGGTATCCACGAATTGTCTTAAATCGGATAAGGCATCATCAATATTTTGATCGTTAGCATAAATAAGCGCATCCGCACTCACAAAATCAATACTGCCGAGCAATACATCAGGTGTTTTGAAGTCTTTGGTCAACACCCCAACTTCCCATGCTGGACGGTATTGGACTTGCCGTCGCCAGAAGTCATCGGCACAAGCTTGTTTGATTGCCGATAGATCGTCTGTTAATTCAGCATCGAACAATTGCCCACTGGCAAGCGCATGTTCCCTAAGTATGCGTTGGCAGAAACCATGTATGGTGAAAATCCCGGCTTGGTCAATGTCCAGTAAAGCCAAGTCTAAGCGACGTTTGATAAGTTCAGTTGGTAGATTGAGGTGCGTTAACCAATCGCTGATGTTGCTGTCCGTGGTCTCAGCATGACCTGCCAAAATTCTTTTTGCATCAGCCAGCCTGCTGCGTATACGGTCTTTGAGTTCTTCGGTTGCCGCTTTGGTGAATGTTACCACCAACACCTTGTCTATAGATAAGTCCTGTTCGACCACCAGGCGCAATACCAGCATGGCGATAGTATAGGTTTTACCTGTCCCTGCGCTGGCTTCGATCAGGCTGATGCCTTTGCGTAATTCGGTTGTTACCGGATCAAAGTCCTCAATAGCCATGCGCAGCTTCCCAAGCCAGTAATAACAACGCTTCGCACTGTTGTCCGAAGGTATCGGTCAGAACCAATGCCATATCGGGGGCGTTGCCATACAGTTGTCTGAGTTCGTGTTCGCTCGCATATTGGACTGCCTTGGACAAATAATCTATGGCTGCGTCAAGCGACGACTTTTTTGCTTTCTGGTTAGCTGCTTGTTTGACATAAGCTAACGCCGCTTCCACAAAAAAAGAATTGGGTCGTTGCTGGCCTAGGCGGTAGATTTCAATGAAGTGAGGTAAATATTCTGGGCGGCAAATGTCGGGCTGGAACAGTAAATCTTCATCGGTACTTAAAAGATAAGTGTTTTGTTCTTGCGTGTAGTTAATTATCAGGTGATGTAACCAAGCGGCAATAAAATCCTTTCCTTTTAAATTCGCATAACGATAAAACAGGCTGCCATTTTGATAACGGTTGCCCAGCTTGCCAATCAGCCGATAATCGCCGATTTTTAAATCAACAGATTGACCCTCTAAGAGCATACCTATGTCGGTAGATTTTATGCGTTCAACAAATGCCTGCATCTCAAGCTGATGTTGCTCGAATTCCACATCACCCGCAGCACCGGGCAACCATAAACCCTGAGCCTGTAGTTTTTTTAGGGATACTGGAGAACCCGACAATAGCAGCTGTATCCACTCCTGATTAATGTCATACATACTGAGTTCATTGAGATCAAAGGGTTCGCGCTCCTGAGTTTCAGCATTTATGCCTTTATAGTACAAATTCAACTGATGCCGCATGAAATAACGTTGCGGATGCTGAAAAAACCTGAACAAATCGCCTAATTCTATGGCTTCTTCGGTTTCAGTCGGGATTGCGCCTTGCCACCACAAAGCAGGTTCAGGCTTGGGTGCTATTAAGGCTTTAGCGGTTTCACAATCCGCTTCCGAAAAGCTGAACAATTCGCTAGCACCATCAAAATAACGTTTACTAAATGGTTGCAATGGGTGGCGGGTAATCAGGTCAGAAAGCTGGTAATAATCCCGCAGCACATCCAGCAATTCGGTAACTACGACCGAAGGCGGGATGGACTCATTATTCGCCTGAGATTGGCCGATGTAAGTAATGATTAACTGTTGACGGGCAGACAGCAACATTTCCAGAAACTCATAGCGGTCATCCGCCCTGCGCGAGCGGTCGCCTTTACGGAAGTGTTGGGAGATCAAGTCGAAAGTAGGTTTGCGTTCGACTTTGGGGAATTCGCCTTCGTTAATGCCAATTAAGGCTATGATATTAAAGGGAATTGAACGCATGGGTAGCATGGAACAAAACGTCAGTTGCCCGCGCAAAAAGCCGTTGGCGGATTTGCGTTCGGCGACCATGCCTTCCAGCCATTGGATGATGACTTGTAATTCAACGGGATCGCTATGAACATCCGCTAGAGTTCCAGACAACTCCAGCAACAATTCATTGAGTTGTTGGCGCTCTATCAAATCAGTCTTGCCTAGTAGTTGGTCGGCATAATAATAAAGCTGCGAACCCCAGGATTTAAGGGTTTTGGCTTGTTTTAGTTCGGCTTTGGCCTGGAACAACAACTGTAAGAAATCGTGCAGTCCACCGAGCGCATCAGCCGAGGAGCCTTCAATATGCTTATAAGGCAGAATATCATCAATAAATTCAACCTCGTGGCCTACCGCATAACCCATCAGCATCCTGTCCAGTGCGGCTTGCCAAGTGTGTTCATTCAGTTCCGGCAGGCCTAATTCCCGCTTATGTTGTCCCGATTGCCCCCAACGCACGTTGGTATCCTGAACCCAGTGCTTAATCAACTCAAGATCGGTTTCAGAAAGCCCAAAGTTTGGGTAAATATCAACACGCTCCAGCAGATCTAGCACACTTTGCCAACCCAAGCGGCTTTGGCTTAACTCCAAAAACCGTATGAATGTATCCAGCGCACGGTTATCAAGCCGCAAACTGCGGTCAGCGATGGCATGTTGAATATCACTGAACACGGCGGAAATAAACGGTTCATAAAGCTGAATATCCGGTGCCATCACCGCAATATCGCGCAGTTCTAGCGTTGGGTCGCTTTCCAAAGCCTGTAATAACTGGTTTCTCAGGACTTCAACTTCCCGTTTTCTGGAATGGCAAGCATGTACGCTGATTGAGCCGTCCCTTTCCAAGGGCTGACCCAAAACTGCATTATTTAAAATATCGTTCTGCAACAGTTGGAGATTGTTAGGTTTTGCAACCGTTTCAAAACTTTCCGGCTCAAAATCAAATTGAGTGAATTCCAGTAGCATTTCTTGAAACTCGCGCCCTTGTTGACCCAAGCTTGCTAACAACGGATGTCCGGTATATTCATCGTCAGAAGAAAGTTGCCGTTTACTCGCCAGATCGGCCCAGTAGGTTTGTGCCGGATTAAACAGGTAAAGATGCACATCGCAATGTTTCGAGAGGCTTTGTAGATAATTCAAAAACAACGGCGGCATGGTATTCACGCCAAACACAGAAATCCGTTCCGGTAACTGCTGGCTTAATGCGACTTCCGAAGAGTTGTTCAGTTTGGCAATCACATCCAGCCATAATGCGCCGCGATGTTGCTGGCCTATCTGTGCGGTTAACTGATACCAGAGCGCTTTCTGCCAGCGTTCAACGTCGGTGTCATACAATAGGCGGCCTTTTTGCCACGCAGCCAGCAAATCAGGGCGCATGATTTGGTATTGGTCGAAAATCTGTGCCAATTGCTGGGCTAATTGGTAGCGTTTTAAGGCTTGATTCGTGCCGGATAAATACTGCTTTAACGGCAAACAAGCATCGTTTTCCAGATTGCGTAACAAAGCTTCCAACCGCCACAGCATCAGGCTGCGGTCAAATGCCGCATCATTGACTCGGCTATCGATCTGCTGGGCGATAAAGCTAAAAAACTTGCCGGGAAATAAAAACCGATAGTTCGCCCACACATGAAAGCGACTGGTCAATTGCTGCGACAGCCACCGCTCCATGCCCTGGCTCTGGATCAGGAACACCTCCTTGGCGAAAGGCGTACTCAGCGGTGCATTGGAAATGACCGAGACCAGATGTTCAACCAGATTTTCAGTTTTGTTGGAGCTGTGTAGAATAAACATGCAGTTCTTTCAAAGTCGTGTGCGTGGCATTATCACCTCATGGCAAGGCCTGAGCAAACCTTGATGTGCGTTCTATTAACGTTTTGACACTCATCATTCTGTTAACTACCATTCGTGTAATGGCATGACAGTAAAGCGTACGGAGATTCCTTAGATTGCCATTTGACGTTTCAACACTAGCGGTACAATAGTCCATCCATAACCTTTGAATTTCTATTATTCATGCTGTAATGATGACCTTAAAGAATACTGATTATATTATTCTGCTAAAGTTTTGCTAAACCAATTTGACATCTCGTATGGGTAACAGTACCTTAGAGCGTTTTCCTAACTCTACACAACCCGGATTTCTCAAGAGCTGTTAATGGAACAATTTCATCGAATAAGCCGTTTACCTCCCTACGTATTCAATATCGTCAATGAACTCAAAGCCAAGGCGCGGGCGGCGGGTGAGGATATTATTGATTTCGGCATGGGGAATCCAGACCAGCCTACTCCTGACCATATCGTCAATAAGTTGCTGGAGGCCACCAAACGGCCTGATACGCACCGTTATTCGGTGTCCAAAGGCATTCCACGGTTAAGACGGGCGATTACCAACTGGTATAAAACCCGCTTTGATGTGGATTTGGATCCAGAGACGGAAGCCATTGTCACTATTGGCTCGAAGGAAGGGTTGGCGCATCTTGCCTTAGCAACGCTAGGGCCGGGCGACGTGGTGTTGGTGCCTAATCCTGCTTACCCGATACATCCTTATGGTGTGGTGATTGCCGGAGCAGATGTGCGGCATGTGCCGTTGATTCCCGGCGTTGATTTTTTTGAGGCTTTGGAAAAAGCCATTGCCGAATCCTGGCCAAAACCAAAAATGCTGATCCTGAATTTTCCGGGTAATCCGACCAGTCAATGCGTGGAATTGGAGTTTTTTGAAAAAATTATCACCTTGGCCAAAGAGCATAATATTTGGGTAGTGCATGATATTGCCTACGCCGATATTGTTTTCGATGGTTATATTGCACCCTCCATTCTTCAGGTGGAGGGCGCTAAAGACATTGCGGTCGAGTTTTTTTCTATGTCCAAAAGCTATAACATGCCCGGCTGGCGCGTCGGCTTCATGTGCGGCAATAAGGAACTGGTTTCTGCGTTGGCGCGGATTAAATCCTACCTGGATTACGGCACGTTTACGCCGATACAAATCGCTGCTATTGCAGCTTTGGAAGGCCCGCAGCAGTGTGTACGCGATATTTCAGATATGTACAGTAAGCGACGCGATGTGTTATGCGAAGGCTTGGCCGCCGCTGGCTGGCCTGTAATAAAACCCAAAGCGACGATGTTTGTCTGGGCAAAAATTCCCGACGCGTATCTAGCCATGGGTTCGCTGGAGTTCTCCAAAAAACTGC
>PMDM01000443.1 GCA_003155565.1 Methylococcaceae bacterium
TCCGAATTCCCCATCGACTTTGACGAAACAGAAACCGCCTATATCCTGGAAGGCGAGATTCTAGTGACACCAGAGGGCGGTGAGCCTGTACGAATCTTACCGGGGGACTTGGTTGTTTTTCCTGAAGGCTTAAACAGCCATTGGAAAGTCGTCAAACCATTGCGTAAGCATTATAGCTACGACTAAGTTAGGTGGAATAAAAGCAAGTAGCCATCATGGAGTTTATGAAATCTGGGGCACATGAAGTTCCGATTATTTCGGATGCTACTATGTTTTATCGGAGCAAGCTTGCTTGGCTGCTACTAGTATGGATGTTTAATTGTTGTCGAATGATTTCAAATGAAGACAATGCTATACAATAGAACTTTCAATGATCATAAGGCCGTGAAGGAGCGAGATAACCGTGATTCTTGATAGTGTATCTTTGCTTGAAACGTGGGGGGCTGAAATTGAAATCACTCCAAACATTACTAGAGCAGTAAGCGTAGCAAAGAATAATCACACAAAACCCAGCAAATCTTTAAATGCTATAGCTCTTTTTTCAGGTGGTGGGGGGCTTGATTTAGGTTTCTCTGCGGCTGGATTTCAAATACGTATTTCTAGCGATATTGATTCGTTTTCGTGCAAGACCCTGGAATTAAACAGCGGAAGAAGACCATTTTATAATCACGCTAGAGCAATGCAGGCAGACATTACAAAAATATCTTCACGGGAATTGCTCGAAAATGCTGAAATAGACAAAAATTCCGTTGATTTACTAATTGGTGGCCCACCATGCCAAGCATTTTCTGTATTTGGTAGGCGCAAAGGTTTAAAAGACCCAAGGGGCAATCTTGTTTGGGACTATCTACGGCTATTGCAAGAAATTCAGCCAACGGCTTTTGTTTTTGAAAATGTTGCTGGATTAAAGTCCATTCACAACGGCTCATTATATATTAAAGTCCCTTGAGTTAGATGGGCTTTATACGGTATCGGCACATAGTTACCAACTCGCAAACTTTGGAATACCTCAATTCCGAGACCGTATTTTCTTCATCGGTACCAAAACTGGAAAGTTAGTTCCAGCGATGAAACCTACACACGGTATTCAGGGTTGCGAGAAAGTTCCATATAGAACTGCCTCTGAGGCGCTAAGATTCATGCCTGAACCCGGAGAATTTAGTTTTATTCCAAATCATTCTGGACGGAAGCACAGCCAACGTATAATCGACCGCTATCACAAGCTAAGATTTGGAGAGCGTGACCCGAAGACCAGGATTNNAATAGGTTACACCCAGAAAAGCCAAGCTATACAATTATTGTTGGCTCTGACAAAGGCGGCGGCAAGGGTCATGTTCATCCTTTCTCACCCAGAGAAGTAACGCCGAGAGAGTCCGCAAGAATGCAAACCTTCCCAGATTGGTGGGAATTCTACGGAACTGGCCGTCACGTTATTAGGCAAGTCGGAAATGCTGTACCGCCATTATTTGCAGCGCAGCTCGCCGAGCATATTAAATTACATATTTTTGGGGCAAAGCGTGTAAGAAGCAATGGAGAGCTTGCCGAAATTCTTGGGCTTGAATATTTGCAGGAAAAAAAATAGGGCTTCAGCATGATTGTTGACCTGTTCAGCCACAAAATTCATTCAAGCAGCGATGAATGGCCGGAAAAATTGGCAGAGATTGCGGCAATTTTTAACGAATTTGATGGTCAATTATTTAGTCGGCAAGCATTTGAAGAACGATTACAGCGCATCAGCCCTGCATCAGCCCTCGTGCATCCTACCTTGCCCAAGCTGCCGCATCAAAATCAAGCACCTCTAGTAGGCGATTAGATGTATCTAAATTTCGCGATGAAATAAGCGCATACCCTGCATACCTTGGCCTCTATTATTTGGAAGCATCCCCCGTTGGATGGGTTGTTCGCATAACCGAAACAACCAAGAGGTTTTTGATAAGGGAAGAACCTGACGTAGCCTCATTCCTTAGATTGCAATTGCCATTGTTTCAATATCCAAACGCGATGGGGGCGGCATACGATAGCTACACAAACAATCTTCGGATTCAGGCTAATACAAGTGGCAGAACTTTAGATTTTATAAGGCAGGGGATTCACTTCTCCCCGTTAAGGACTATTGCTGTTGCGCTCCAAGCTGATGCTAATATTCGCGGTATCAGCGTTCTTAGTGCCTCAGTTTCTTATGATGAAATATTTGGCTTAGCCAACTGTCCTTTGATAAACACACGGGCGTTGCCGTCAGTCGAAGACGTAGCCACGGTGCTTAATGATATTCGCAACAATCGGCTTGGCTTTCCTAATAAGTATGAGAGTCGATTTCATACTCTTAGGCACACAGAGATTTTTTTGCTCGGACAAGGGAGTGTTCGCCTTCGAGCTGGCGTGAATGAAGCTGACAGAAATCAGCTTATTCGCCAATTAGAGGCTATTGCCAGCATTGGCACTGAATTTACAGGTTTTGATAGTTGCACTAACGGAAAAGATTTGAAAGAGGTTATTGCTAGTGGAGAGTGGGGGCGGTACTTCGACGGAGTGAAAATGCTTCCCTCACATATCGTCGAAGCTCTTACCAAAGATGAAGCTATGAAAACCGCAATGCCGATTGAACCGGTCAGTGACGGAGGGACTACTGTCATTCCCTTGCCCGTTGCAGAGATTTATCCTTTCAGGTCACGAACAGGGGTGCTTCCGACGCCAAAACCCTATGACAGGCGTAAAGAACTCGCAGACCCAGAACTTACGAGGATCAAGCGTCAGCGAAGAAACTTGGCTCACAAAGAGCTTATTGATTTGATGGAGAGTTGGCTTCGCAGACTTGGGGTCAGTCCTCAAGAGAATGATCATATTGATTTGTTTTCAAAAATTCCAGGTGACGGCTCATTTATTTTTGAGATGAAAAGCGGAGGGGAGAGCTTGCTAGAGCAAGTCAGGAAGGGCTTAAGCCAGCTTTATGAATATCGCTATCGTTACCGGAATATGATAAATGACCAAAGTATTTCACTTTGCTTAGTGCTTCCAGAAAATCCAACTTCGATACCGTAGATTACAGATTATCTTTGTACAGACCGAGAAATAAACATTTGTTGGTTTGATGAAAATGGCATTCTGACTTGGCCTGATCTTTGTGACAGCAATATGGCAGTACTGCGTGAAGTGATTTGTTAAGCTGAATCACGCAAGTCCAGTTGGTTACGTTGATTAAGCAATATTGGGCTTCAAATCCAGTATCTACTGAGACAATTATTTTTTAATCAAAGTAATCAACTGAGCCTTATCATCAATATTCACTTGATAACGCCCTAGAACACTCATCCCCAACAACCTGTTTTCGCCTAACAGTTGGTCTGCAATGAAGGCCACTTCGACATTTTCAACGGTTTCGCCAGCAA
>PMDM01000343.1 GCA_003155565.1 Methylococcaceae bacterium
GGCGCTGATATGCAGGTTTCGTTGATTAATGATGGGCCGGTAACTTTTACGTTAAGGACACAGGTGAATAACTGAACCAAAGAAAATCGGTTTAAGGAATCTCTGCATAGTCCTTCGACAAGGTTCTCCTGAGTTTANNTAGTCTGCCAGTTCCAGGTATCTGCTACCATGTCATCCAGATTTTTTTCAACTTTCCAGTTAAGTTCTTTAAGCGCCAAAGCAGGATTTGCAAAATATTCGGCTAAATCACCGGCTCGTCTGGATGCCATTTTATAATTGACTTTTCGCCCGGTTACTTTTTCAAAGGTATGGATGATTTCCAGTACGCTGCACCCCTTCCCTGCGCCTAAATTGTAAGCTTTGCAGCCACCCGCAGCGAATTTTTCACCGTGCAAGGCTTCGATGGCTTTGATGTGGCCTTTAACCAGATCGACAACATGGATGTAATCCCGAATGCCCGTGCCATCGGGAGTCTGATAATCATCACCGAATACGGACAGTTGCGCCAGTTTACCGATAGCGACTTGGGTCACATAAGGCATGAGGTTATTCGGTATCCCATTAGGGTCTTCGCCTATCCTGCCACTTTCGTGGGCGCCGATGGGATTAAAATAACGCAATAGGGCAATTTTCCAGGGTGTTTCGCTGGCTGCGAGGCTGTCCGCTACGGATAAATCCCTGAGTATATCTTCGATCATCGCCTTGGTGCGCCCGTAGGGATTGACCGCGCCTACCGGCAATTCCTCGGTGTACTGTACTTGCTCAGCTGCACCATAGACCGTCGCCGATGAACTGAATACCAGTTGTTTGACACCCGCTTCTGCCATCACCTGGGTTAACACCAAAGTGCCGTAGACGTTATTGTGATAATACATAAGCGGCTTTTCGCAGGACTCACCCACTGCTTTCAGCCCGGCAAAATGCATGACTGCCATGATGGGTTCTTTGGCAAAAACCCCAGCCAAGGCATCGCGGTCACGAATATCAACCTCATAAAAAGTCAGCGCTTTGCCGGTAATTTCTTGAACCCGTTTTAATGACTCAACTTTGCTGTTCGCCAGGTTATCGACCACGACAACCTGATAACCCGCTTGCAATAATTCCACGCAAGCATGGCTGCCAATATAACCTGCACCACCTGTCACCAATACGGTATTCACCATAATGATTTCCAGTTAATCAATGATCTTCAGTTTAACGAGATGCACCCTACGGGTATCTGCCCGAATCACTTCAAAACGCATCTTATCCACCACAAGGGTTTCGCCTTTCTTGGGCATGTGTTCCAACTGGCTGACGATGAAACCGCCAACGGTATCGTATTCATCCGTCGCTAACTGTGTGGAAAAATACTCGTCAAACTCTTCCATCGGGGTCAATGCTTTAATCGTGTATTCATTATTGCTACGGCGGAAAATATAACCTTCATCTTCCTGATCGTCATGTTCGTCTTCTATTTCACCGACTATCTGTTCCAGCACATCTTCGATAGAAACCAAACCCGCCGTCTGCCCATATTCATCGACGACTATCGCCATGTGGTTGCCATTGGTGCGCAATTCTTTTAGCAGGACATTTAACCGTTTGCTTTCCGGCACCACACAGGCAAGCCGCATGATGTCCTTAACCAACAC
The DNA here is from genome assembly GCA_003155565.1 of Methylococcaceae bacterium. Lineage (GTDB taxonomy): Bacteria > Pseudomonadota > Gammaproteobacteria > Methylococcales > Methylomonadaceae > Methyloglobulus. Next base: position 1,635 of record PMDM01000343.1, read on the forward strand.
ATTACTATTATGCGACAGATGCGCCAATAAATCTTTAGCCAGCAAAATTCCTAGAACCTTGCTGCGGTCGCCATCAATAACCGGATAACGGGAGTGATTAAATTCTGTCACCAAAGGCAAGATGGTTTCCAACTCAGCATCGTTGGGGACAACCACCATTTGTACGCGCGGGATCATAATATCCCTCACCTGCATCTGATTGACTTGCAAGACCCCTTCGATCATGGTCAGAGTGTCCGTATCAAGCAAGTGGTTTTTTTTTGCTTCCCGTAATATTTCAAGCAAATCTTCCAAATCCTGCGGTTCACCGGAAAACAGTTGGCTGATCCTGTCTACCCAACGATTCCGATGAGTGCTGCTACTGGGAGGCTTGTCGTCGCTCATAAGTTGTCTACCTGTAGGTAAGGATTAGTGATATTTAGTGCCTGTAAAATGTTGATCTCCATACCCTCCATCACTTCAGCTTCATCATCTTTGATGTGGTCATAACCTAGCAAATGCAATACGCCGTGAACAATGATATGTGCCCAGTGATGGCTTAGGGGCTTTTGTTGCTCCAGCGCTTCCCTCTCCACCACTGGGGCACAAACTACCAAATCGCCCAATAAATTCAGTCCGATACCTTCTGGAATATCTGCCGGAAAACTCAAAATATTGGTCGGCCCTGGCTTATGCCTATACTGTTTATTTAGTTGGGCGCTCTCATGAACATCTACGATACGCACGACGATTTCGGTATCCCGGCCATATCCTTGCAAGGCTGCATCAACCCATTGCTGGATTTGCTCTTTATCGGGTTGGCCTGGCGAAGAAAAAACGACTTGTACCTCAACTTGATTCATTGCTCGGTTTTAGTTTTCTGTTCGTACGCTTCATACGCGCGTACGATGCGCTGCACCAAAGGATGCCGTACTACAT
>PMDM01000324.1 GCA_003155565.1 Methylococcaceae bacterium
GATGCCCGGCATGGACGGACTGACAACTGCCCTTGCAATCCGTATGGAAGACCGTATTCCACCCCTATCAGTCATCGTTTTGGGGTCGACAAATATCGCACTGGATCCCACTCAGTATGGTCAATATGGTATCAACGCTTTACTAAACAAACCGGTTATTCAAAAACGCTTGTTAGGTTCATTGCTTAATATTTTCGACCAGAAGGGTAAGCAACTTTCAATTTCTCCAGAACAGAATACCAATGAAGACGGGCTGCAATTGCAAGGAAATATCTTGTTGGCAGAAGATAATGTTATTAATCAAGAAGTTGCTAAAGGCATACTGAAAGTCATCGGCTGCGAAGTACAAATAGCCCAAAATGGCTTGGAAGCCATAGATATTTCAGCCAATGCAGATTACAACCTCATCCTCATGGACTGTCACATGCCCGGCATGGATGGCTTTGAAGCGACCACCCAAATAAGACTGCGGGAACAAGCAGGTAATCTAGCGCGTACGCCTATTATTGCTTTAACCGCAGATGTCCAAAAAGGCGTTATCGAACAGTGTACCGCTGCTGGAATGGACGGTTATCTCAGTAAGCCTTATACTCGACGGCAATTGCAACAGGTGTTAAAAAAATGGTTGCCCATCAAACATACGGCTTTAATAAAAGGCGCTGGCATCCCAACAAAACACCCCGGAGAACAAAACCCTAATAACATGCTAGATCCAGCAGCACTTGAAAATTTACGTCCTTTGACTACCTCCAGTGGAGAAAACTTGCTAGATAAGGCCATAGCCTTGTTTCTGGACTCAGCGCCTCAGGAACTTGCCCAACTAAGAGAAGCCGTAACAAATAGCGATGCCGCAAGCCTGGCTAGCATCGCACACAATTTCAAATCTTCCTGCGGCAATCTGGGTGCAAAAGCACTGGCTACTAACGCTGCGACACTGGAGGCAATCGGACGGCAGGGGAACACGCAAGGCACCGAAGAAGTGTTACAAGCCATGATTAATGAATTACCTGCGGTAATGGAGGCTTTGCACAGGGAAACTTCAAGCTTTGTTGTTTCAAACCTTTCTACTCCAATCCCTGATGAAACGGCAAAGGTTGAACTACAAAAAAGTCAAAATCGAAACAGGATTCTTCTTGTTGATGATGACCCTGGATTTCGTATGATTACCAGCTCGGTATTACGCGCTGCGTCATTTGTTGTCGATGAAGTCGCCAATGGCGCTGATGGCTTAACACAGGTCAAAAAACAGTTGCCTGATATTATCCTGCTTGATGCCATCATGCCAGATCTTGACGGCTTTGAAACCTGCCGATTATTAAAGCAGGATCCAGCCTTGACTGACATCCCTATTATAATGGCGACGGGAATGGATGACCTGGATTCAATCAATAAGGCCTTTGCCGCCGGTGCCACCGACTTTATCGCCAAACCCATTAATTACCCCATTCTTATTCAACGGGTCAATTTTGGTTTACGTACAGGACAAGTCACATCTGAACTCAGAAGTAGCAAACTTCAATTGAGTGCCGCCCAACGCATTGCCCGCTTGGGCTATTGGACTTGGGAGACACAGCGCGACCAATTCACCATCTCCGATCAACTCGCGCAATTATGCGGTATTGATTTGAATACATTTGATGGTTCGTTAGCTGGCTTTATTCAACTGGTCCATCCTAAAGACCGTGAGTTCGTCAAAGATGTCATTAACGCCGCCGCCCATAGCAAGGCCATTCAACACATTGAATACCGAATTAATGCAACCCCATCGGAAGTTATTGAAGTGCAACAAGAAATTGAAGCATTGACCAGCAAGAATATGCTTTTTATTACTGGCATCGTTCAAGACATTTCTCACAAAAAGCAAACTGAAAAGCAAATTCATCGCTTGGCCTACTTCGATCATCTCACCGGCTTGGCGAACCGGTCATACTATCAGGAACGCATGGAGGACATCATTAAGTCAGCTATGCAGCGCAAGTCTCAGTTTGCCCTTATGTTCATTGACCTGGATGGCTTCAAAAGCATCAATGACAGTTTTGGTCATCATATTGGCGATCAGTTCCTTCAGGAAATTGCCCAGCGGCTTAAACTTGTGGCACGGGAAATAGATTTTATCGTCCGTTTGGGTGGTGATGAGTTTTGTATCATTCTGAATAACATCACCGATGAGGCTAGTGTTGCAGAAGTCGCCAAGCGCTGCCAACAAAAAATCAACCACCCGTTAATGCTGGGCAATCACCAGCTTAGGCCCAGGGCCAGCATAGGAATCGCCTTATTTCCAAAAGATGGCAGCAGTGAACCTGAGCTATTAAAAGCTGCCGATACTGCCATGTATTTGGCGAAACACACAGGCAAACAACGCTACATTTTTTATTCTTCGCACATGGCCAATCAGACCCAACAACGTCTGGAAAAAGAAAGCATGTTGCGTGAAGCGTCTGCAAAGGAACAATTCGTATTGTTCTATCAACCGCAAATATCGCTGAATACCGGTAAAATTGTTGGCGTTGAGGCTTTGGTTCGATGGCAGCATCCCGAAAAAGGGATCATTTCTCCAAACGATTTTATTGCCCTTGCTGAACAACTGGGCTTAGTATCCCAGTTAGGTCATTGGACGCTTAAAACGGCCTGTGAACAAATTGCTGAGTGGCATCACGCGGGCCTACCTTACGTCCAGGTCGGCGTAAATATTTCTCCCGCTTACTTTCAGGACCCTAGTTTACTGGAAACCATCAAGGAACTACTCGCAAAAACCCAGATTCCCGCCAAATTCCTGCAACTGGAAATCACCGAAAACGGATTACAAACAGTAGGCCGTATAGAAATCTTCAATCAGCTAAGGGAGCTTGGCGTAAAAATAGCGATAGATGATTTCGGCAGCGGATTTTCTAGCTTGGCTTCGTTAAAACAACTGCCGTTAGATGGTTTAAAAATTGACAAAATGTTTATCGAAGACCTTTTGAGTAACCCGCATACACCTTTACTGCTAGGCACTATTATCGGTTTGGCTAACGCCCTGAATTTCACGCTGGTTGCCGAAGGTGTGGAATCCAAAGATCAGGCATCCGTCATGCAAGGCTTAGGTTGCCATATTATGCAAGGCTATTTGTTCAGCCGCCCCGTTTCCGGCAAGGATATACCTGCCCTGATGGATGTTGACTACTCGCTGGATAGTAAAGATAGCCCTTCCAAAAACCACACAGCCAACACCACAGAACCCAAAGCCGAATCTAATTAAACCTCAGCTTTATGATGCTTCAAAGCTCGTAGAGACGCAAGATTTTGCGTCTCTACGAGCCATCCTTGGCTTCCAAGTTATTTTACAATCAAGCTATTATTAACCTGTTTAACACCCCTGACTCTTCGCGCCAAATCGACAGCCCTGGTTGCTGCTTCGTTAGAATTGACAAAGCCACTCAGTTGCACAACCCCCCTGAAGGTTTCAACGCCGATTTGCAGCACTTTAAGCTTAGAATCTCCCATAATGGATGCTTTCACTTTGGTGGTAATTACAGTGTCATCAAGGTGTTCGCCCGTACTTTCGTACGTTTTTCCGCCAGCACAGCCGACAATTGCAGGAACCAAGGAGAGGCTTACTAAAAAAAGAATGATTAATTTTAATTTACGCATAGTATTTATGTATTAAGAGTGAACAGGTTAAAAAGTTGAATACTAAATGAATCTCTGAATAAGTCCTTCGACAAG
>PMDM01000406.1 GCA_003155565.1 Methylococcaceae bacterium
ATAAGCATCAGGATAAGAATTACGAGTAAGATTGTACCAATTGACATGGTAGCGCTCCTGTTAAAGAAAAAACGTTTAAACTGAAAACTATGTAAAAAGCGTGGCCTTGCCCTTAAGGAAACTTTGAACGGGTTGATTCCGCCCATGGTTCGACAAGACTCTCCTGAGCATAGCCGAAGGACTCGCCACGAAACGGAATCAACCCGTTATCGTTCGTCCTGAGCTTGTCGAAGGAAGCCTCTCGAGAAACTTATTCAGAGATTCCTTCAGGGCGATCTCTCACTTGATGCTATGGCCCATTAGCCCCAAGACACCCACGACGATCAAATACACGGCTACAAAATAATTTAAGAATCGTGGCACCAGTAAAATTAATATTCCCACCACAAGTGCCAGTAGGGGTTCGATTGCGATATTCATTGAGTTCTCCTTAAATGGTAAACGGCTTAGAAATAGCTTAACGGTAAAAGCGGACGCGGTCTGTGCGGTATAGAACATAAGCCCGCTGTCAACGAAAAATAGCCATCAAATTCTTGATAGTTGATGTGGCGGATGATTTTCAGTCGCCAGTAAGGTGTTGAAAATCATCCTGTAAACAACTGTCTTGTGTTAGAAGTGGTAATGCGCTCCCAAGCTGATATATTCCATTTTATTTTTATACAACTGCCCACTAGGCGAGCAGCCGTTGTAGTATTCCACAAGAATCTGAAGCTTTCTGTCTAAGACTTGTAAATTATCAAACTCAACGCCTGCACTGGCTGATATGCCGTACTCCAGTTATTTTCATCAAAACTCTTGAAGTCAGCGATAATAATTGGCCGCAGCATAATGCCCAGAACAGTCATAAAACGTAAATTAGCCATTATTTTTTACTCGATTCGGTAACGCTTACAATCAGGTTAGTTTCCACAGCTTTCACATTCTCCTGACTACGGGCGACTTCTATTGCTCTAGCAATATTTTGCTCGGTATCAACTGTGCCGCTCAACACCACAATGCCTTTGTTTGTTGTTACATCGATATGGGATGCACTAAGCCAGGAACTGCCTAAGATCGCTGCTTTGACCTTTGTGGTAATAACCGAGTCATCGATATATTCTCCGGCTGTTTCAGATTTTTCGATTACCGACTCCTTTGCGCCTTCAAGTTTTTCTTCTGATTTTTCTGTCGCTTCATCAATTTTGTCCCCGGCTTTTTCTAATGCTTCTTTAGAGGCATCAGCCGATTCCTCCATGTATTCTTCGGCTTTATCGGCCTTCTCATCCAATGACTCTTTTGCAGCCTCAATTTTTTGATCGGCCTTTTTAGTTGCTTGCTTAATTTTTTCCCCAGCGTTTTCAGCCGCACGATCCATTCTTTGCCCTGCCTTTTCTGATGAGCCATCTGGGCAACCCGCCAATCCCAGAACGGCTGATAAGCAGGACATCACAAGAACTCTCTTTATTATAAATTTTTGCTTGTATAAGCTTGTTGATTTCATGGGCTTTTCCTTTGGGTAGTTTCTTTTATGAGCATTTGGTATTTTTCTTCTCGTCAAATTTGAGAATTAAGAAAAGACTTTAAAGATCAAGCGCTGTGCGCTGAAAACTCAGTTAGAGCTTAGCAATAAGTTCTGGTTTTGTCTGTGCGTTATCGTACATAAAAACTCAGCAACTATTAGAAGATAGTATCCGACGCTATCATACCGAAGACAAAAAAACCCGCCGTGAGGCGGGTTTTTGTTAAGGACTACATAAGGAAGGTTTTAAGCATATCCTTAATGGTTTAAGGTCCCCAAACCAGTTCAACGCGGCGGTTTTGTGATTTGCCTGCTTCTGTGCTGTTGTCAGCAATCGGCATATCTTCACCATAACCGTGGGCAGTCAGCCTGTTGGTCACGCCCTTCATGCTGAGGTAATCAGCAACGGATTGCGAACGTTTTTGTGACAGGCGCATATTGTATTTGTTGCTGCCTTCACTGCTGGTATGCCCACGCACTTCGATATCATTCTTTTGTGGGTATGCGATCAGGTTTTCTGCAACACCATCAAGTACGGTCATTGCGCCTGGAGTCAACTGTGCAGAATCATACTCAAAATTAACGCCTTTCAGCTCAAGGCTTAATGGGCAACCTTCCGCATTGACCTTGCTGCCTGCCATTGTTCCAGGGCAGGTATCTATACAATCATTAACGCCATCGGAATCTGAGTCTAAAGTTGAGCAATCGGCAACAGGTTCCGGTGCGGCAGCTTTAGGTTTTGGCCCCAAAGGGATCACAAAACCAACGTTAACAACCATGTCGTGATATTCGTCTGTGCCGCCCACTGGCGTCAAATGGGCGTTCAGGTTGTTGTTGTAGCGGTAACGTACGTCACTGCGGAACAAGAGGTTATCACAGAATTCATAGGTAAAGCCCGCGCCCGCTTCACCAAGGATGCCAACTCCACTACTGCCACGGACATTGCTGTTCATGCCGCCTGCTGCAATAACGGTGTAAGGGGAGAACTTGTCACGCCATAAGTAGTATTGCAAATCCGCAGTACCGCCAGCGAGATCCCATTGGCCATTTCTTTGTGGGGAACGATTGGTTTGATCGTCAAAACCGTTATAGAAGCCTCTCAACTCAACGTTGAAATGCTCATCAATGATCTTGCCAAAGCCTATGCCAGCGCCATAACCGCTATCAAAAGATGAGTTTCTATCGCCACCCGGATTTACATACGAACCGAAAGGCGCGACATACCAACGGTTATCTAGGTACTGATCGGCAGCATGAGCTATTGGCAGGAAACCCACGCTGGTTAGTGAAGCAATGGCGAGTAATTTTTTTTTCAACATGATATTTTCCTTTAAGTGTAATAAAAAATGGGAAACTATAAAAACACATCATTGTGTTAGCAATTCCAAATAGCTATGTAACTCGTTTAATTAATGAAACCGGCTTTGAAGGCAAACAGTGAATTGTGCCTTTTCCGATTCCATAAAGGCATCCCCTATAAAACACGCATTACCGTAAGTGGTGTTGTTAAACGGCCTCAGAAGTAGCTTAATCGCAACATAAGCCGTTAGTCTGTGCGGTAACACACATAACAACCTTGTGGACGAAGATATTTGTGCAACTATTTAAAAGTATTTCTCAAATTCATTGCACATGATGTTTTAGCCTATCCAAATACGCGTTCGACACACTTTGGACACACTTTGGAGGAATAGGCATTTACCACCTACAGAATTCATCCTGCTTTTATGTGCGATAACGAACAGACTAATCTCTGGTGTTGCAGCTAAAGTATCCCCAAGGTTTTAGACAACCCCAGTTTCTACACGACACTTAGACCTCGGTAGAGGAGACTTATCCATATTTATATTTGGTTACCTGTTGGTATAAGTACTTGATTGGGGACTTAGTCATGAAAGCCCTTAATTATATTTTTTCGCATTACTGGAGATTTACTCATGAAACACTTTATTAGATTAATTTCGGCATTTTTTATGGTTCTGACCTTATTGATTGCCGCAGGTTGCGCGTCAACGCCAAAGCACGAGGGAACGGGGGAATATGTTGACGACAGTGTACTCACCACCAAGGTTAAAGCAGCCATATTGGAAGATCCTAGTTTGAGTTCGGCTGAGATCAACGTTGAAACCTTCAAGGGCGAGGTTCAATTGAGCGGCTTTGTAACTTCCCGTGCCGCTATTAGCAAAGCGATTGAAGTTACCCGCGCTGTCAACGGTGTAAGAACAGTCAAGAATGATATGCGTCTCAAATAGAACAGAGAACCGTCATGGGCATCACAAACAAAGCAGCTAATTCTGGATATCAGGCTTTCGATAAAATTCCAGTGCAACTAATCAGGCCGCAGAAGCACTCGGCAAAAAAGGCGAGCAGCTTAACAATGCCGGGCAGTGTTTGATTAAAAATTGCCGAAGTTATGTCCGGGACAAGCCAGTGACGCCGCTGAGTATCGCGGTAGCAGTAGGCTTTTGGCTGAGCCGCCTGTCAAGTGACTGTTGAACTTTTAAACATCATTAATCCAAACGCCGCAAGTGACATGCGGCTTCATTAACTAACAGGAGAGACCACCATGGAAATTGCAGACAAAGTATCTGATTTCGCACATGAAGCTGGCGATAAAATCACCAGTGCAAAGGAAGCGATTAGCGATAAAGGCGAGCAATTGTTAAATGCCGAACAGCGGTTGATGAAAAATTGTCAGCGTTATGTCCGCGACAACCCCGTAACGTCACTGGGTATCGCAGTAGCGACCGGCTTTTTGCTGAGCCGCCTGGCTAGCGGTCGTTAGGCTGCCATAAGATTATGGACTCTAACACCATTGAGAATGAAGCGCCTAGGCAAACTGCTACACGCGGCGATCCGATAAACGATTCAAGCTTGCTGGAAGATGCCCGTGCATTATGGTATGAGCTGTGTGGGCTAAGCTACGACCGCTTCCAGCTCGCTGCGCTGGAAACACAACAGGCAGGTGTAAGTTTGGTGAACATGATCATGGCGGGGATGCTGGTTGCTGGCTTACTCTGCGGTGCGTGGATGGGGCTTCTGGCCGCTGCCGTACTGGGGATGGTCGAGAATGGCGTTATGGTAAGGAGTGCCATACTGTTTGCCGTCGTTTTAAATTTGTTGCTCGCGCTGGTCTTCTGTCGTGTTATACACCGCAAGAGCCGTTATCTGCAATTTCCAGCGACCCTACATAGCCTTCAACCCATGCCCCAAGGGCATCGGGACACGGAGAAGCCATGATGGCTATTTATACTCGAAACCGAATTAATCCCACATCTTTGTCAGTTCAAATCAAGGATGCGGAGCAGCAAGTGCTGAACCGTAAGCGGAAGATCAGTGTCGGCACGACTACGCTGGTTCGGAAGATACAACAACAAATGATCGCTCCGACGACCTTTCTATTCGCGGCAGGTGTCGGTTTTCTTCTTGGTGAAATCACCCAGCGCGAACCTTCAAAAACTCGTGGCGCTACCGATAAGCCACGTGCTGTCGAGACATCTCCGTTAAGAACTGCGCTAAGTCTCGTGACCTCGATCCAAACCTTATACACCGCCTTGCCACTAGCCTGGATGATTAAGACCTTTAATCAACCGGGCGCGTCTAGTCAAACGTCCGCGAGACGATTTCAGCCCGCGACACCAGCATCAGGTGCAACTGACAGCGGAAGACGACGAAGATAATGGCTAAAACCTTAAGGCATAGAAAACATCGTTCCTTACAAGGGCTGAACACCAAACTGATGCCGTTATGCAGTAGGATCAGATTGGGAGACACAATGTACACACTATTCTTGCAGGTCGGTCGAGTTACTGGCGACCTAACTGCTCTGGATATACGAAAAGAACACGCGCTCACCCTATGGAATATCAGTTAAGAAGCAATGCTGCTGTTTAATGAATTGAGTTTGTGGGTATGCGTGATCGACCT
>PMDM01000396.1 GCA_003155565.1 Methylococcaceae bacterium
TAAGGGAATACCCAGGCTATTTGCCCGCTTGTCGATGGCTGTAGCCTTTTTCATTGACTGACCTGGCGGCATCTTGTTTAAACTCAAGGGTATATTCGGGCCTTTTTTGTTTGCTTTTGGCACTCATTTTTCACCTCTTATGACATTGTAAATCTGCCTTAAGAAGTGTCCTGTTTAATTAAACCATTACATGGGTGGTTGCGACTGGTACTTAGCGATTTCCACTAAGGTTTCAAGTCGGACTAGACGCTTGTCCATATCAATGGACTTGTCGGAAAGCTTTTCGGTCAACCCATTCAATTTTTGGACTTCATCGGTGAGCTTCAGGGTGTTCAATAATATGTCTGTCCAGTTCGCCATGACGTTAGACTTTTTGTTCCAGTTTTTTCAAGGTATTGGCCACAACCGAGTTGGCTTTCTGGGTGGACTGGATGGCATTTTTAAGGCGGCTGTCCAACAATTCCAATAACTCAGGAATTGAGCCTGTGCCAATCGCCTCCGGGTCATAGGCATCAATCGCCAACCGGACAATTTCGGCCTCCGACTTGCCCTTGGCGGCGGACAAGGCCAACAATTTCTCTATTTGGCTGTAAGACATTAAAAATTGCTTCCTCACCAGGTTTCCGGTTAGATTCGCTTTTGCTGTTGACATGTTGTCACCTCACTTAGATTGACTTGAACCAATTATACGCATACACAACAACATGCACAATATCAATAAACGTAATTGGACAGGCCAAAAAATTTCCTCCACCCCGCTTGGAAGTTGGACGTTTCGGAGGTGTTTCGACGCGACTGACTGTTGCGGCCGGAGCGCATCCACGGGGTCTAAGAGCTTAGGCAAAAAGTCCAAATAGTGGAACGTATAAAGTCGATAGAGACGCTTTTAATAATCCTGGGGGAATAATGAAAATTACGACATTTCCAAACCCCAACATTCACCAGCCAGTTACTTAAAATTCCAAAAACGAAATCAAAAGCGTTAGCTCGGTAATTTTTCACAGAAATCAATAGCTCATTGGTGTAGCATCTTTATACAGACAGGCTGAATTCTTTCTAAATATAAATTAGTACAATTGTTTTTTATCCTTAATCCAGTGGAGATTTATCATGAACATTCGCTTGAACCAGAATGATCCATCATTTGATTGGGCTAGTTTTATAGATGCTATTGACAAGATGCACGGCATGAATATCCCAGCGCCGCGATACCGTGATTTCGTTAAGGTTCATGTTAAGGCAATGAGCGGTGCTGGAATGTCTTGGCTAGTTCACACTATGAATATGGGTGGAAATATCATGAATGGCATAAATTTTCTATCATGGCATCGCTGGTTTTTATTTCAGTTTGAGCGCCGCCTTCAACTTGTCCACCCCGAAATTACTTTACCTTACTGGGACACCATCACTGACAGAAGTCTCCCTGTGCCACTTCAAGACAAAGCTTTGTTAAAGCGTTGGGGAGTAATCCGTAGATGGGATCCAGAGCTACTACCTACCAGCGCGGATTTGCAAGCAGCAAACGGGATTGATAGCTTCCAATTTTTTCAAAAGACCTTGGAAGGGGCGTTTCATGGTAGTGTGCATAATGCTGTTGGTGGCGATATGGCTGGCCCTTCTTCGCCCACTGACCCGCTTTTTTGGCTTCACCATGCTAATATCGACCGGATTTGGTCAAACTGGCAACAAACCCACAAGAATCAAAAGCCGCAAAATCTCAATGAAAAATTGAAACCAAATTCGCTCTTCGGTGTAACTGTTGAAAGCGTCCAAGACATCTTAACGCTCGGCTATAAATACGATTAGGAGAGTTCCAAGAATAATACTGTTGCTATAGGCATATATTCATTCTCTTAATTATGAAAACAACATCTTTTGCGCTGATCTTAGGGATTGCTTTGAGCTTTCCCGTCTTGGCTGCGGCTTCTCATACCGTTGACTCTGGGCACACCTTTCCCAGTTTTGAGATCAGCCATCTTGGCTTTTCAATCCAGCGTGGGCGTTTTGACCGGACTAGCGGCAAAGTGCTGCTTAACCAGGAGTCGGGAACGGGAAGCATAAATATAGCTATCGAAACAGCTTCAATCAGCACTGGTCTTGCTGAACTGGGAAAGCATTTGCGCGGCGAGGATTTTCTGAACGCTGCCCGTTACCCAAAGATTACCTTTGTGTCGGACAAGCTCACCTACCTTTAACAAAGACCAACTGGTTGCCGCAGATGGCATGCTGACGTTGCACGGAATTTCTAAACTGGTGCATCTGACTGTCAATCATTTTTATTCCGGCATGAACCTGATCGCCATGAAAAACACCTGCGGCGCGAATGCAACGACCAAAATCAAGCGTTCTGATTATGGCGTAGACAAATATGTGCCGAAAGTGGGTGATGAAGTCAAGCTTGCTATCCAGGTCGAGGCAACCTAAAGATTGACCAGGACAATCAGCATCTAATGCCAATTATTTAAGATACTTTTGCACAATGTAACAGAAATTAAATAAATTCAATCTGTTATAAACAAATTATTGCAACAATCACGACTTCTCTAAAGCTGACCTTGGCTCATATCAACCAACGCGGGGAAGACCGGCCAAAAGCGGGCGTTGGCCCTTGCCAAAACCGAACAATCGTATTGGTTTTTCCTATCAATTTAGTTAGCAGGATTTTGTATTGCTAGGGTTTTGAAGACTTTGGTCGACCAGTTTGGACTTTTTCAACTTGTTCGACAGCTTGTATTAGTTCGGTCAAGTTTAATTTTGTAAGCAAATGCAATCCGGCACGAAGAATCTCGCCCTTCTTGACATGAATTCCAGCGGCCAAGCAAGTTTTCTTGAGTTCTGAAATTTTCACGTAATCTTGTTCCGGAAACGAAAAACTGTCCCTGATAACTTTGGCTTTGGCCGTTTTTCTTTTTTTGTTGGAAGCAGTTGCCTCGTTTTCAACGAACTTGACGGCTTCTTTTGAATCAATGGGTTCGCCCGCTATAGCGGTTGCTGGCTTTTTAGGGCTTTTTTTATTAACCGTCCTCTTGATTGATGGTTCAACTGCAAGTGGATTAGTGGCTGTTTTTTTTGGTTTTGGTGTTGTTGTGCCCATTATGGTTTTCCTTAATACGTAATTCAGAACAGTATATACTGTTTATATCGTTTTCCTCTGTGTCTTGTCAAATACAACCTACCATACACAATTGGTTGATCGACATTAAACATCCTATAGTTATGGAGAATCCAAAATGGCTAATGCAAAAATAATAAAGACAAAATGGCTTCCTGATGTGGAGGAGCACGACTACCCAGCCGCTGGATCCTATCTCACCCTTCTTTATACCGAGGAAAAGGTCGCCGAAATGATGGCTAGATTTAGGGATGCGACTGTTGTGCAATTCAAAGCCAAGGACATTTTCAGGGCTTCCCATCTTTCCTTATTGGGCGTAAGCAACTCACACGTCGAGAAGGACAGGGAAAAGATCAAGAAAGGGAAAAGCCTTTCGCCTCTGCTTCTATTACGGGATCAACAACTCGGAAAAGTAGTCATTGCGGATGGCTATCACCGGCTTTGTGCGATATACGAGATCAATGAAGATGCGTTAATCCAGTGCAAGATCATCTGAACATTTGCTGCCCGTTTAGGGCTTTTGTGTATCTTTGTATCTATGCCTAAGCTTGTTTCTACCTTTGCGTGAATGTTTATCGCTTAGCTTTTATCGCTCTAATTAAGAAAGGGCTATGCTGAGGAATCGCAACTACGAAACATCAATCCGTAACTGTAGAAAGTATTGGAAAAATGAACCTTAGCTCACTGCCGTTAAAAACTACGAGTTGTGTTCCTCGTAGATGGTTAATGCTTGCCGATGTTGCTGCCGGTTTATCCGTCGCCAGTATTTTGTTGCCGGAAGCAGTCGCCTATGCAGCCATTGCCCATCTGACCATCCAACATGCGCTAACTGCTGTGTTAGTGGGGTTGATATGTTATGCCTGTTTAGGAGGAAGCCAGTTTGCCATCGTTGCGCCGACCTCATCTGCTGCGGCGCTCATGGCTGCGGTGGTGCTGTCCTTGCATCCGGTTGACGGTGAAACTGCCGCAAGTTTAGGGTTTGCACTGGTCATATTAACAGGCATTGGCTTATTGACTTTTGCAAAAGCAGGCCTCGGACGACTGTCGTCATTTGTGTCACGGCCCGTCCTGCACGGCTTTTCGTTTGCCTTGGCGTTGACCATCATCGTCAAGCAATTGCCCATACTGTTCGGCGTTCAAGTACATGCACCTGATCTTTTTCGGATTGTCTTTGAGTTATTCAATCACATCCATGAATGGTCGCTTTGGAGCGCAGCCGTTGGTTGCGGTGCCTTGGCCTTATTGCGAATGCTGAAACATTGGCCCACTGTACCTAATGCTTTTGTGGTCTTGGTTCTCGGTATCGGTTTAAGTGGCGTGGTCAACCTTGCCGACTTCCATGTGGCTATTGTCGGCGCTTTGCAGATTATGCCGCCGGGTTTGAGCTTACCGAAGTTGCCAATGGAAAAATGGCTACAATTGGCGGAACTGGCTTGTGGATTGCTGGTTATCATTGTTGCTGAATCCTGGGGCAGCATTCGTAGTCTTTCACTCAATCATCGTAATGTTATCGAACCTAACCGCGAATTGTTTGCGTTGGGGACGGCTAACCTAATTTCAGGTTTATTTCAGGGAATGCCGGTCGGTGCAGGCTTTTCTGCCAGCACGGCGAATGAGCAGGCGGGAGCGCAAAGCAAATGGGCAGGAATCATTGCTGCATGCATATTGTTGTTAACAGTGGTTTTTGGGCGTAAGTGGATTGAGCTTATTCCTGAACCTATAGTTGCGGCGGCGGTCATCAACGCCCTTAGCCATGCCCTAAACCCAAAAGCGCTGGCACACCTTTGGCGCATGGATCGAGACCAATATCTGGCCCTGGCTGCGGTTGGGGCAGTTTTAGCGTTTGGAGTGTTACATGGCATGTTGATTGGTGTAGGCTTATCATTGGCAGCCGCGATCCGATCTTTCAGTCAGCCGTTGGTCAGGGAGCTGGCTGAATTGGATAATACCCGCGATTATGTGGATAAAGAAAACCATCCTAATGCAATCACTTATCCCCACCTGTTAATCCTGCGGCCGGAAGGGCCATTGTTTTTTGCCAGCGTCGAAGGCATTCTTGCAGAAGTCCAGCAGCGATTAAAAGCCAGAGACACAGTGCAGACACTCATTATTAGCCTTGAAGAAAGCGCCAACCTGGACAGTACCGCCGCAGAATGTTTAATTGAATTTGCCAATGCACTTAAACGACAGGATAAAATGCTGTTATTGGCACGCGTCAAAGATCCGATAAGGCAACTATTGCTAAAATTGGCAAACGAACAGTTCCAAGACAAGCTGTTTTGGAGCGTAGCCGACGCGGTGATTATGGCTCAAAAGGAATTCCTTTGAGTTCAGGAATAATTGAAATAATTGGGGTCAGACTTAAATAAAATTTCTCTGTTAGATTTGAGTGTAATAATTAGCAGTAGGGATTTTAAATGAATGGGCAGATTAACTCGTGTTGCCCCTGTTGGAATACCCCAACATATTGTCCAAAGAGGTAATAACAGGCAGGTTTGTTTAGGTCTTGATGAAGATATGGTTGCCTATATTAGCTGGTTAAAAGAATATGCCAACAAATATCAGGTTGCTACTCATGCTTGGGTATTAATGATAAACCATATCCACCTACTTGCTACGCCTTATTCGGAAGGTGGTATTAGTAAAATGTTGCAATCATTAGGTCGCCGTTATGTGCGCTATTTTAATTACACTTACCAGCGTAGTGGCACTTTATGGGAAGGGGGCGAGTTTGGCTCAGACCGAGCAGATTACGGTTGGTCTAGTTATCAATGTAATGCGTTAGGCAAGAAAAGTGAATTACTGGCACCACATGAAAGATATAGCCTTGGGCGATAGCGACCAAGTCAGACAGATAAATTATAAAAGTTTG
>PMDM01000282.1 GCA_003155565.1 Methylococcaceae bacterium
TCAACATCATGGAATTCTGTAAGGCTTTTAACGCGAAGACTTCGGACGTGGAGAAAGGTCTGCCTTTGCCGGTTGTTATCACCGTATATAGTGACCGTAGCTTTACCTTTATTACCAAAACGCCACCGGCAACGATTCTCCTCAAAAAGGCAGTTGGCTTAAAAAGCGGTAGTAGCAATCCAAACACCAAGAAAGTGGGGACTGTAACGGTCGCCCAATTAGAAGAGATTGCGAAAACCAAAATGGAAGACCTGAATGCTGCAACTCTGGAGGCGGCTGTTAAAACCATAGCCGGCAGTGCGCGTAGCATGGGCCTGAATGTGGAGGGCTTATAATGGCTAAGTTGACCAAGAAAGCAAAAATAGTCAAAGCAAAAGTCGATAAGACCAAGCAATATTCAATCACCGAGGCAGTTCAGTTATTAAAAGAACTAAGCCCGGCAAAATTTGGTGAAGCGATTGATGTCAGCGTCAATTTAGGTGTTGATCCCCGCAAATCCGACCAAAACGTTCGCGGAGCGACAGTGCTGCCTAACGGAACCGGCAAGACGGTCAGGGTGGCAGTTTTCACCCAAGGTGCAAATGCTGAAGCTGCTAAAGCCGCAGGGGCCGATATAGTCGGTATGGATGATTTAGGCGACCTGGTCAAAAAAGGCGAAATGAATTTTGACGTGGTCATCGCTTCTCCAGATGCTATGCGGGTTGTCGGTCAATTGGGGCAGATATTAGGGCCAAGAGGTCTGATGCCTAATCCAAAAGTAGGAACTGTAACGACCGATGTCGCTACTGCGGTAAAAAATGCCAAGTCCGGTCAGGTACGGTATCGTACTGATAAAGGAGGTATTATTCACTGTACACTCGGTAAAGTAAGCTTTGATGCGGCCTCCATACAGGGGAATTTGGAAGCATTGCTTACAGACTTGAAAAAGGCTAAACCGACTGCTGCAAAAGGCATATACATCAAAAAAATTACGCTTTCTTCAACCATGGGCCCTGGGCTTTGGTTAGATCAGGGCAGTCTTACCAGTTGAGTAAAGAACTTTGGGTTGCCGATATAGTAGGCAACCGTCAAAGACCGCAGGAGTTGAAAAACTTAATATTTCCTGCGTAGACGGAACCCTGAACCTGATATAGGGAAAGGAACCGTAGGGGTATCCATCTGGATATGTTTAAGACATCTGAGTTTTCAGATAATAATGGAGGTCACCTGTGGCATTAAATTTAGAGGGTAAAAAAGCGGTCGTCGAAGAAGTTTCAAAATTCGCCGCTAAAGCCCACTCTGCCGTGGCAGCAGAATACCGTGGTTTGACAGTATCGGAATTGACAGAATTCCGTAAAACTGCCAGGGAAACCGGTGTTTATGTGCGCGTGGTAAAAAACACACTGGCTAAAAGAGCGGTGGCGGGAACAGAATTTGAGTGTATGGGCGAAGCATTGGTAGGGCCACTACTGATCGCATTCTCTATGGAAGATCCGGGTTCTGCGGCACGCTTAGTTAGCAATTTTTCTAAAGGCCATGACAAGCTAGTCACCAAAATAGTGGCTATTGGCGGGCAGTCTTTTGGTGCATCTGAGCTGGCACGGTTAGCGCGGCTTCCTACGCGTGACCAAGGCATTAGTATGTTGATGTCGGTCATGAAAGCGCCTGTTGAGAAGTTGGTTCGTACCCTGGCTGCAGTCAGAGATGAAAAGTAAGCGGCGTAAGCTTCATTTAAACCAGTTAATAGATAAAATTTAGAGGAAAAACAATGGCAATTGGACAAGTAGAAATCCTGGAAGCAGTTTCAAAAATGACTGTGATGGAGATTGTTGATTTAATTTCAGCAATGGAAGAAAAATTTGGCGTTTCCGCAGCAGCAGCTGTTGCGGCTGCACCCGCTGCCGCCGCCGCAGTGGTCGAGGAGCAAACAGAGTTTGACGTTATCATGACCAGCTTTGGCGAAAATAAGGTGTCAGTCATTAAAACAGTCCGTACCATTACCGGTTTGGGCTTGAAAGAAGCGAAAGATGCGGTTGAAGGCGTACCGACAACCGTCAAGGAAGGCGTGTCCAAAACTGAAGCTGAAGAAGTCAAGAAGCAGCTTGTTGAAGCGGGTGCAACTGTCGAAATTAAGTAACAGCTTAATGCAAGACCGGGCTTAGGCCTGATAAAAATCCGGTCGGTGGCAATGTTGTCGCCGACCTTTTTCTGTTTGCGACAAGCATACAGAAAAAAATAATTCATAGCAAAAAAGGTCTGGAAGCAATATGTCCTACTCTTTTACAGAAAAAAAGCGTATCCGAAATAACTTTGGGAAAAGTATTGAAGTACTTGATGTTCCCTATCTTCTGGCAACTCAAATCAACTCTTATGCTGAGTTCTTACAGGCCGATTTGCCGCCTACAAAGCGCATAGATAATGGTTTGCATGCAGCATTTTCCAGTGTTTTCCCTATTGAAAGTCATTCCGGCTATGCGGTTCTGGAGTACATTAGTTATCGACTGGGCGAGCCCGCTTTTGATGTAAGGGAGTGCCAGCAAAGAGGGGCGACTTACGCCGCGCCATTGCGCGTGTTGGTGCGCTTGGTGATCTACGATAAAGAATCTGCAGCCAGCGCCAAGGTCGTTAAAGACATACGCGAGCAGGAAGTCTTTATGGGTGAATTGCCGCTGATGACCGATAACGGTACATTCGTTATTAACGGAACCGAGCGCGTCGTCGTTTCTCAGTTGCACCGTTCGCCTGGCGTTTTCTTCGATCATGACAAAGGCAAAACCCATTCATCAGGCAAATTACTATTCAATGCCCGTGTCATTCCTTATCGAGGCTCATGGCTTGATTTTGAATTCGACCACAAAGATTGTGTTTACGTTCGCATAGATCGCCGCAGGAAAATACCTGCAACTATTTTGTTAAGGGCTTTGGGGTACAACAATGAAGAATTGATAAACATTTTCTTCGAGACGAACAGGTTTACCCTGAGTTCGGAAAAATGCTTATTCCACATCATTCCAGAACGGATGCGCGGTGAGATTTCTGCATTTGATATTAAGGATAATGACAAGGTTTTGGTGGAAGAAGGGCGCAGGATCACCGCCAAACATATCCGTGAAATGGTTAAATCCGGTCTCACTGAAGTTGAAGTGCCGAGAGAATATCTGGTTGGTAAAACTATTGGACACAACCTCATTGATCCGAGTACCGGTGAGCTGGTAGCTAAGGTAAATGATGAATTGACTTTAGCAATGTTGGATCGTTGTATTGCAAGTGGTATTACGGAAATAAATACCCTGTTTGTCAATGATCTGGACAATGGCCCTTATATGTCCAATGCGATGCGTTTGGATTCAACCAGCAATACCCTTGAGGCATTGGTTGAAATTTATCGCATGATGCGTCCTGGCGAGCNNTACTGACGAAAGATACGATTTATCGAACGTCGGCCGAATGAAGTTTAACCGGCGTTTAGGTCGTCAGGAGATCACCGGCCCAGGTACGCTAACTAACGAAGACATTATTGATGTGCTCAAAGAGTTAATCAATATCCGTAATGGTAACGGAAATGTTGACGATATTGATCACCTAGGTAACAGGCGCGTGCGATCTGTCGGTGAGATGATTGAAAATCAGTTCCGTGTAGGGTTGGTCAGGGTT
>PMDM01000042.1 GCA_003155565.1 Methylococcaceae bacterium
GGGGCGTTGGGCAAAAATAGCCATTATGGCTCCAATAACGTGTTGATCTTTATTTTGTATCTGCAAACTATTCAATGTTGCATACTTTTTAGTTAGAAGGGTAACTGTCTTCAGGCAATTCGAGGATGGCAAGATAAGTCTGCATTCCACCGGACAGAATTCTGGCTTGAAAATCATACTGTAACAACATCCTGGCCGCATAATAAGCTCTTTGTCCTACCCCGCAAACCAGCCAAATTTCCTGATTTCTCGGTAGTTCTTGAAAACGCTCCCGCAACTGTTCCAGCGGAATATTGCTTGCGCCTGGAATATGTTTTGCACTGAACTCAGCTTCGCTCCTGACATCCAGCAAGTAATGACTTGAATCATTCAATAAAGACCAGTCGGCCAATGGCGCATCAACGCGCAAATAGTTACTGGCAATCATGCCTGCCATATTGACTGGATCTTTAGCAGCACCGAATTGCGGTGCATAACAGAGTTCGCTTTCTTCCAGGTCGTAGACAGTTGCACCCATTTGAATGGCCATTGCAATAACATCGACACGCCTTGCCACGCCTTCCTGACCGATGGCCTGAACACCCAAAATTCGGCCATCCTGACGCGAAAAAATCAATTTCAAATGAATCGGCTGAGCACCGGGGAAATAACTGACATGATGCCCCGGGTGTAAATAAATTGTCTGATAATCCGTAATATTTGCTCGTTGTAATGCTTTTTCGCTAGCGCCGGTTAAGGCAATCGTCAGATTGAAGATCTGGCAGACCGCCGTTCCCTGCACGCCCCGGAATTTAAGATGACTTTTTTTACAGTCGCCAAACGATTCAGCAATAGCTCCGGCTGCAATGCGTCCCTGACGATTGGCAGGCCCAGCCAGTGGAACCGATAAAGCCTGTTGCGTTACGCTATCCGTGACTTCAATAACATCGCCCACAGCCCAGATAAAGGGGTCGTTGGTTTGCAGCGTTGCATTCACCTGAATGCCGCCTCGACTACCCAGTTGTAAACCAGCCTCTTTAGCTAAGCTTGACTCCGGTTGCACACCAATTGCCAGCAGGACAAGATCGGTCTGCAGTGTGCCTCCGTCAGAATAATGAACGGATAGTCCATCTTGCTGACGGCTAAGCGACTCAACGGCCTTGCCCAGTATCAATTCCACGCCATTTTCCCGTAAATGCCGCTCGGCAAAAACGGCCATTTCTGCATCCAAAGGCGGCATGACCTGATGGGTCATTTCAATAATAGTGNNTCGGCCATTTCCAGACCGATAAAGCCGCCGCCGATAATCACCGCCCGTTTGGCATTTTGGGCAGCATTGCGCAGTTTATGACTGTCCGGTATGTCACGTAACACAAAAATACCCGGTAAATCGATACCTGGCAATGGCGGACGAATGGCTTTTGATCCGGTTGACAAAACCAGTGCATCATACTGCTCAATTCTGATCGAACCATCTTGCAGATTTTTCACCACGATTGATTTGGCCTCCCGGTTTATTTGTATCACTTCATGCTCAACATGAACGTCGATATTAAAGCGCTGATTAAACAATTCAGGTGTCGCCACTATCAATTTGGCTTCATCGGTAATGACATTCCCGACAAAATAAGGCAATCCGCAATTGGCAAAAGAAACATGAGGACCCTTATCGAACAAGACAATCTCACACTGTTCACACAAACGTCTTAACCGCGCTGCGCAAGAAGCTCCGCCAGCGACGCCGCCGACAATTAAGATACGTTTTTGCTCATGTTTCATATTTTTTTATCAGATAATTGAATAATGGAACTTATAGTAAGCTTCGATAATTTGGTTGACAGATACGATATTCATTATATATAAGTATATACTAATATTTACTAGAACAGCAATGACCTCACTCATCAATCTACAACGCCGTAACCTATTAAAATACGTGGCTATCGGCATCGCTAGTGCTGCAACCTATCTAAACAGGGTGTCCTTCTATTAAGTTTTTTAATCCACAAAGATCGAGGTTATTCCATGTATTACATAGTTGAAACAGATAAGTCGGTAATAATGGAGAAATGCAGGCCCCTGGAATCAAATACTATTTGTAGAACGGTAGTCTACATTGTCAAACAACCCATCAAGGTTGGATGGTTGGATAATATCCTCATATTTTGAAAAAATTCATAAGTAGTCGTTAAAAAGTTTTTTAACGCACATATTCAGGTATTACTCGAAGCGAGAAGTATCAAAGGTTAAAAGAAATATGGTTACTTACTTAATTCAGTATACTTTCCAACAACACTATGGATTATTTGGAGCTATTATGAAGCACAAAATTTTATTTTCGTTACTGCTGGTGACCTTTAGCAGTTTCTTGATCACTGGTTGCGATCAAGGTCAAAAAACTGCAAAAGTGAGTCAATCTGTGGCAAAAAAATACACACAAGCGACTTTTATAGAAGGTATTGTTAGCAATGACAAAGGTGTGATTAAAACGGGCATAGTGAAAGTGACTGATGAAAACGGTCGTCTCATTACCCATGTGGCTGTGGACAATAGCCATTTCCGCGTGGAAATTCCAGCTAATACGGTTTTGCCAATTCTGTTGACGTTTTCTGCTGAATCGAGCACGGAGAAATTGGTCACCGCTGTCATTGATGACACGATTACGAAATATTATATTAACCCATCAACGACGGCGATTGCTAAAGCGGCAAAAGCGATGGGGGGTTATACTCGTACTAATATGGTTCGCGCTGCGGAAGATACTGTACACGCTCCCGATGCCAACAAAACCACAACTGGTTGGCGAGGTGATCCAACCACGCAATACGGTGGCTGGCATTAAGGTATCCTTGCCCTATCAAAAAGCTAAGTCACCGTTAAATATTGAAAATTTCCCAGAGCGGCATTGAATAGCGATTCCGATGCGAGTTGTCGATGTTGTTCAAAAGCTCATGCCTACCCAGATAGTTTGGGAAGTATTTAATTGCTGCTCTTTAATGGTTCTTGCTATAAGTCAGAATGACTGCTGATGGCCGTTATGCAAAGCTTTTATCACCAATAGTTCGATTTATTCAACAACGCTAGTACCGAGAAAATATCACGTATGGCAAACTAACTTTGTTGGACATAAAAATGAGGAAGTTGCTAGATAATTCTATTCCAGTTTCTTTGTCTGTGTAACGACGGCCTTTGATATTACTACCCGCTTACACAGCATTTTCAATCACTTGTGAGGCCGCTCTTATGAATACCGAATTCTGGCTTGAAATTTGGGAAAAAAATAAAATTGGTTTTCATCAACAGGAAATCAATAGTCATCTTAAGTCGTATTGGCAGCATTTGAATGTTACACCACATTGCCGTGTGTTCGTTCCGTTATGTGGGAAAACTCGGGATATTTTATGGCTATGCGGGCAAGGACACAGTGTTCTTGGAGTAGAAATCAGCCCGCTCGCTGTACGCGATTTTTTTACTGAAAACCGTTTACAACCCAGCATCTTTCAGCAGGATAACTTCTGCCGCTGGGAATCAGATGGTTTGATCATTCTTCAAGGTGATTTTTTCAATGTTAATCGCGGTCAAGTTCAGGACGTAGAATGTGTTTTTGATCGTGCTTCACTGGTTGCTTTGCCTATCGAACTCCGTCAGCAATATGTTCGACATTTAAAAAGCATTTTGCCGGATAACGTTAAAACTTTACTAGTGACATTTGAATATGAACAAAAAGAAATGGACGGGCCACCTTTTTCTGTCAATGAAGACGAGATTCGCGGTCTTTATCAGGACGACCATGAAATCATACTGCTATTTAAACAAGACGTGCTAGACGAGTATCCCCAATTTCAAGCTCAAGGAATGAATCGTTTGCAGGAGAAAATCTACTTATTAAAGCCACGTTAAGGTGACTCTGAATAAGTTCGGGCTACTATGGGGACGATGTTGTTGAAGTAATAATTCTATGGGGCTTTTGTGTCGTATGTTTAAATTTGCCCGATATTCATGTGTTTGCCTTGATAACTTACCTTTAGTTAAAAATAAGCCCGGTTGCCTAGCAGCTGGTAATCTTAAATAATATCAACCACAAAACTACTGATCTTGCTGGATGCTGCTTGTCGAACTCCATCAAAACCCACTGATTGCGGCCAGTTTAGCCGTTGGTCAAAGGTCATTTAGTCTCCCGGTAATCAGTTAATTTTATGCCGTACTTTTTTAATTTGCCGTAAACCGCGCGAGTCGTCATACCCATGTTCTCGGCGATTTTTTTTATATCGCCGTGATGCTGTTTTAAATCGTTTTCAAGAAAGGCTTGTTCAACTCGGGTTATGGCTTGTTCTTTTACGTCTTTCCATTGTTCAAGGCTTTTTGTCTTGGTCGGAAGCTCTAAATCCAGCTCGGTCATCTCTTTGTCGTTGGCAAACAAAAGACTGCGTTCAAGAACATTTTCCAACTCACGGACATTGCCTGGCCAAGGATAGGCGCGAATTTTCTGCATGACTTCGCGACTGACTGATTCAACGGCTTTGTTAT
>PMDM01000254.1 GCA_003155565.1 Methylococcaceae bacterium
CGACCAAAAACGCAATGGACATCTTCTTTCCATAGGGCAAAAAATCCCAATGGCTTTTCCAGGTTGATGTTTGCATTTTCAGACACAAGCCTGACCATTAGGTAATACTCCAGGTGGTTTTTCCTGGAGTAGGTGTTCCAGGTATTCTGAAAAATGTACCGGGATAACGATCATCCTGATCAGGTGCTTCAAATACTTCCGGCACTTCCGCTTCGTTTACAAGGTTTTCGATATCTTCATTCATAAATCACCTCGACTAAAGATTTTGATGAAATCGGTTAAGATCGACTGCTTTCGGGGTTTGTTTAGTATCACTGACAAACCGCCTGACCTCGATTAATAAGGCTTGCGCCTGTATTTGATTAACGGGTATGCCTATTTGTTGATAGGCATGGATGACTCCTTGAGTACCCGAATGTTTGCCCAGTACCAATTGATGGCTACGCCCAACCACGGCAGGATCAACGCCTTGATAATTCTTTGGATCTTTTAATAAACCATCGACATGAATGCCGGCTTCATGGCTAAAAACATTTTTGCCAATCAGGCTTTTCCTGTTGCCGATGGCATCACCCGATGCCTGGGCAACCTGCTCGGAGAGGGTCGGAAAATTCTGCAAATTAACGCCTGTTTCAATGTTGTATAGTTGCTTTAAGCCCACCACAACTTCTTCCAAAGCCGCATTGCCTGCGCGTTCGCCTAAACCATTCACAGTCGTATTAACATGAGTTGCCCCTGCCAATGCGGCTGCAAGGGTATTGGCGGTAGCAAGCCCTAAATCATCATGGGCATGCATTTCTATTTCAAGATCGGTGGCTGCCCGTATTTTTTTGATCGTTTCAAATACACCAAACGGTTCCATAATTCCGACTGTGTCAGCGAAACGAATCCTGCTTGCGCCTGCCAGTTGTGCGGTTTCAGCCATTTGTATTAAGAAATCGATATCTGCTCGTGACGCATCTTCCATGCCCACGCACACATCCAGGTTTAAACTTCGCGCTTCTTGAACACAACGGGTAATGGTTTCTAACACCCAACTCCGGCTTTGCTTGAGTTTGTGCTGAATGTGCTGGTCTGATGCAGAGATTGATAAATCCACCTTATCTACATTCAAACCCAGGCAGAGCAGCAAATCATCCCGACGCATCCTTGACCAGACCAGTAATTTTGAAGGTAAACCCAAAGCAGCAATTACCTTGATTTCTTCCCGTTCCACCGCTCCCATCGCCGGGATACCGATTTCAAGTTCCGGCACGCCCAAGCCTGATAATTGCATTGCAATTGCCAGCTTTTCATCCAGGGAAAAAGCAACCCCGGCGGATTGTTCGCCATCCCTGAGCGTGGTGTCATCAATGATTATATGGCGAGTTTGGGTTTTCATATTTCACCGTAATGTGAAGCTATGGCAACAAAATTTTTTTAATTTAAGCGTAGGTCGGCGCAAACGCTTTTTCAGGGTCGGCCACCGGCCCATTGCCATCCCAATAAGGCGACAATTTACGCAAGGTGGCAACAATTCCTGGCATCACTTTCAAGACTTCATCGACTTCCGACATCGAGTTATAGCGCGAAAAGGAAAAACGTATCGTTCCGTGGGCAGCCGTGTATGGAATATCCATTGCCCGCATTACATGGGAAGGTTCCAATGAACCTGAAGTACAAGCGGAACCGCTAGAAGCTGCAATACCGGCTTTATTTAGCAACATTAGAATCGATTCGCCTTCAATATATTCAAAAGCGATATCCGTCGTATTTGGTAGCCGATTATACAAATCTCCAGTGACAAAACAATGCTGAATTTGCTCTGTTATTCCACGTTCCAGACGGTCGCGCATAGCTTTGACTTTGGTATTTTCATATTCGATAAACTCTAACGCCAATTCACAGGCTTTACCAAGACCGACAATTGATGCGCTATTTTCGGTACCTGCCCGTCGTCCACGCTCCTGATGCCCACCACGTAACAAAGGCCGATAACGGGTACCACGACGGAGATACAACACACCAATTCCTTTCGGCGCATGTAATTTATGTCCTGACAATGACAGCATATCTATTTTAGTATCCTGTAACATCATGGGTATTTTACCAACCGCCTGAACAGCATCGGTATGAAACATCACCCCTGCGGCATTTGCCATCTCCGCCATTTCCGCAACCGGGAATATTGTGCCTGTTTCGTTATTGGCCCACATGACCGATACTATTGCCACTTGATCGGATAACAGTTTTTTGTACGATTCAAGGTTTAAACGTCCAGCTTTATCCACTGGCATCCGATGGATGGTGTAGCCATCTTTTTCAAGATAGTCACATAAGCTCAAAATTGCCGGATGTTCCACCGTAGTGGTAATAATTTCCTTTTTATTCGGTTGCGCTTTTATCGCGGACAGCAATGCGGTTGAGTTGGATTCAGTGCCGCATGAGGTAAATATGATTTCCGAATCATGCTCGCAACCAATCAAAGCTTGCACCTGTTGTCGGGCTTGTTTAAGTCCCCGCGCTACGCCATCGGCAAATTTGTGGATGGATGACGGATTGCCATATTGTTCAAGAAAATAAGGGATCATTGCATCAACTACGACAGGATCAACCTTGGTCGTCGCATTATTATCCAGGTAAATATCAGACATTACGCCACCCCTATATTGACCAGTTTTGCCATTTCGGTTGCAGGTACGACTTTAATGAACTCGCCCATTACTTCCATCAACCGTTGCTGGATACCTGCGATGGTCATAGCCGCCATCTGGCAACCGTTACACGCGCCAGTCATATTGACATAAGCGGTGTTTCCAATCACTTCAACCAGTTCTACGTCACCGCCGTCCGCCATTAGTGCTGGTCTTAACGATTCCAGCACTTGCTCGATTTTTTTGATGCGCTGCAAATTGGTCAACGGCGTTTTAACTGCGGCAATTTTTGCAGGAGCTTCAACTGGAGCAACGGTGGGATCAAATTTCTCCCCTTTCTCAGCCAATACTTTTTCAAGGATGGCTTCAATGTCCTCGTGACAAGAGGCACAACCACCGCCTGCTTTAGTAAAGTTCGTAACGTCTTCCACGGTGCGCAGTTTGTTAGCCCAAACCATTTCTTCGATCATTACCGCGTCAATCGCAAAACACTTACAGATCAGTGCACCTTCTTCATGGTCGTCTTTCCATTCTTCGCCGCGATAATTCGCAATCGCAGCATGCAGAGCTTCCCGCCCCATCACCGAACAATGCATTTTTTCGGGTGGCAATCCTTCAAGGTGATCGGCAATATCCTGATTGGTTACTTTCATAGCTTCATCAAGGGTCATGCCTTTAATGATTTCAGTAAGTACCGATGATGAAGCAATTGCCGAACCGCAACCAAATGTTTGGAATCCTGCTTCGAGGATCACCTCACTGTCATCATCAACCTTCAAGGTCAACCGTAAGGCATCGCCACAACTGATAGAACCCACTTCACCTGTCGCATTGGCATCTACTACAGCACCAGCATTTTTAGGGTTAAAAAAATGTTCTTTAACTTTGTCTGAATAGTCCCACATAACTTATATCCTCGGAAAATAGTTAACTAATGCGTTAAGAACAAGTTTTAGTTCCAGTGCCTTCGGGGTTGGTATTAAACGACGTACCGCAAGCACAGCTTTTTGCCGCATTAGGGTTAGTAAACTTGAATCCCGAACCATCTATACTGTATAGGAAGTCGATTGACATGCCATCGAGCATCGGGAAACTGATCGGGTCTCCGAACACCTTGACATCGCCGCAATCAATTACAGTATCTTCGTGCGTATGAGTGCCTTCGAGTTTCAAGCCATATTGATAGCCTGAACAACCACCATCGGTGACTTCTATGCGAAGACCTGCGGAAGGCGTATCTGAGTTGGCGATAAACCGTCCTACAGCAGTGATGGCCTTTTCTGTTAATGTAATCATGCAAAGTCTCCTAAATGTTTTGGCATCTTTCTTGTAAATAGTTAAAGCAACCTGTGTGCCATTTTGTAATTTATTATTTAATTAACTGTTTAATAAGGCTTAAATGAATAAACACTACACTTAACAGCATACGTTCAAGCAGGTTTTAACCCCACACACGACTGACAATGTAAGTTTTGCTACAAAATAAATGAGGATTTTGAAATGACTTTAGATGATTTAGATATAGGCGATGTCGTCTATGCTGCCAAAACGATATTGGATGATGGTTCAATCCCCGGTGGAGTTGAAGGCCAAATACTGGCTGAAACTGGCACTCGGGGTGTAATTACCATGATTGGACATATTGAGGAAGAGCCATCTCGCTCTGTTTGGCTGGTACGCTTTGAAGATAAAGACAGAAATCTGGGTAATCCGGTAGGCTGCTGGTTTGAAGATTTGGTTGTTGAAGCCAAATTAAGCGAATTACTCGTCACCCACTAATTTAGATTTGCAATAAGGAAAGCTCGGGGTTCCCCCTTAAATCGTTTGTATGACTAATCAAACCGCTATTGTCCTAAATTATCATAACCGTACCAAGCATCGTCTGGAGCAATACGCAAAAGGACCTGAAACCATAGACTGGGAAGACCAACCCGATCCATTTCGGCGTTTTAATGGCTGTGACATTATCGAGTTACCACATCCTGGCAAAGAGCTAGATGTACAATTTGCTGATCTGGATAAGCCAGAATCAATACCTGCTAGCCCCCTAAACCTGGCTAATTTAGGATTATTACTGGAATTAGCTTTCGGCCTGTCCGCTTGGAAACAATTTGGCCCAAGTCGATGGGCATTACGCTGTAATCCTTCCAGCGGTAATTTGCATCCGACCGAAGCTTATTTGATTAATGCTGGTTATGGCTTGTTCAAGCCAGGTGTTTATCATTATGTTAGCCACGATCATCATCTGGAAAGACGTTGTTTATTTAACCAAGATATTCTGATTGCGGGAATTTTTATCGGATTAACTTCTGTCCACTGGCGGGAAGCCTGGAAATATGGCGAACGGGCTTATCGATATTGCCAACATGATACAGGGCATGCTTTAGGCGCACTCCGATATGCTGCCGCTACGTTGGGATGGTCGATTGAATTACTTACAGAGTGGTCAGATGATGATATTGCTAATGTGTTAGGGCTTAATCGTACTGATGATTTCAAAAAAATGGAGGGGGAATCTCCCGACTTAATTTGCCGGATTAATACGGGCTCAACCAACACGCCTGTTGATATGGAGGCGCTATTGGAATCTGCTCAATCAGGCAAGTGGTCTGGCTTAGCCGCTAGCCTTCGTGCCTATCATTTCTATAAGTGGCCGGTAATTGATGAAGTCACCTTGGCTGCAACCAAACCACGTTCAGATGAACACCAATGGAAACCGATTCCACAGGAATTAATTACATCACCCTGCACTAAACCAGCAACGGCAATTATCCGGCAACGCCGAAGCGCACAGCAGTTTGATGGCAAAATGTCGCCGTTGCCGATTGCTGACTTTTACCGGATGTTGGCTGCGGTTTTGCCTGCATCAACAGTCCCTTTTGATATGTGGCGTTGGCCGCCCAAAATACACCTGTTTATTTTTGTACATCGGGTGGAAGGTTTGGAACCCGGCTTGTATGCACTGCCTAGAATTGATGGAGCATTGGAAAAATTACAGGCCGCAACCTTGCCTAATTTTGATTGGCAACAAGTCAATACGACATTTGGCAATAACTTCTCTGCATTACCGCTGTATCATTTGTATTCAGGGAATTGTCGACAAATAGCCAAAACACTGTCCTGTCATCAACCTATTGCCAGCGACAGCGCCTTCAGTCTGGCAATGGTTGCAGAATTCAGCGAAACCATCGAAACAG
>PMDM01000064.1:0-136 GCA_003155565.1 Methylococcaceae bacterium
CATCTGTAGTTTTGCAATTACCTCATTTGATATGGCTTTTTTTCAGTGTGGCAAAAGTCCGGCATGAATCTTTCTGGCTTAAAAAAGGACTTGGATAAAAAGCAGAAATACTTGATTTTTTTGGTGCCTCGGGCCG
>PMDM01000064.1:144-11193 GCA_003155565.1 Methylococcaceae bacterium
TTTTGCCCTGTTTTTCTTATTTAGTGGTACAAATTTGGTACATTTGCCAACGAGGGGTTATAATAAAACCCGTAATTAAAAACGGGCTTGCAGGTGTTGATAGCACCACACAGCCCTGACCGATCGACTTAACAAGGCGGGTTAAGCTATGGATATTATAGCAAAGCCGGTTGCAACCCTTAAGGAGTTTGCAGCATGGCCACTGTTCGAGAAGTTAAATCGCCTGTTAACGGCGCAATCAGTTATCTAGTCCGGGTAAGGCTTAAGGGCTACCCGCCCCAATCGGCAACTTTCACAAGGTTGACCGATGCCCGAAAGTGGGCAGAATCCACCCAGGCGGCAATCCGTGAAGGCCGCCACTTCAAGACCGCCGAAGCCAAAAAGCACACGTTCGGTGATATGGTTGGCCGCTATATCAAGTCCGTCCTGCCAAAAAAATCCAAAGTCCAAGCCTTCAAGCAAAAAATGCAGTTGGAATGGTTTAGAGCGGCTGGGATCGTACACCCTGGCGGATGTCACTCCGGCCTTGATCGTCAAATGCCGGGATGAACTGGCGGACGGCACCACCTACCGCAACACCCAACGCAGCCCGACTACGGTTGTGCGTTACTTGAGCGCGTTGTCGCATTGCTACAGTATCGCTGTGACCGAATGGGGTTGGTTGGAAGAATCCCCTATGCGTAAGGTCAAAAAGCCCCGCGAATCACGCGGTCGGGTGCGCTTCCTGGATGACGGCGAACGCGCACGGCTGCTGGACGCTTGCAAGGAATCTTCCAACCCGTTGCTTTACCCGTGCGTGGTGCTGGCCTTGTCCACCGGTATGCGTTATTCGGAACTCATGGGCTTGCGTTGGCAGGCCACGGCTTAGCGTTGTTACGCAACCATGCCAAGATTAAGGGGATGGACACCGATTTGCTGTTCCCTAGCGAGCAAAATAAGAACAAGCCCTACAAACACCCGCAGCGCGTTTGAATTTGCGCTTAAACGCGCTGAAATCAACGATTTTAAGTGGCATGACTTGCGGCATTGCACCGCGTCGTATCTCGCCATGAATCACGCAAGCTTGCCCGAAATTGCCGAAGTGTCGGGGCATAAGACTTTGGCGATGGTCAAACGCTATTCCCACCTGAGCGACGCCCATCTGAGCAATGTGGTGGCCTCGATGAACGAGAAATTGTTTGGCGGGGTGGTTTGATGAAGCGAGGTATAGAAGTGCGGCATTTTGAAATGCAGCAAAAGGTAATGTTTTTAAAAGGCGAACTGGTTGATGAATATCCTGAATTAATTGACCTAGAAGATTCAATAGACGATCTTTGCTCAATGCTTTCTGATGTTTCGGATACTTGGCTGGATAGGTTGCCTGATGAATTTCTGGAATTATGTAAATTACATGATCGCGGTGTGGCTGATTTATATGGGCACGATGTAGAAAAATTAAAAGAAGACATAGCTCAAACAATGCAACAAAGTAAGAATGCTGTCTTGTTGGCTTTTGATGAGCTTGAGCTTATCCAAGAAGCCTTATCGACACATTGCGCCTTTAAATATGTACAAAAATATGTATCTAATACGACTATTAAAGACACTCAAAAATGGATTGGTTCAGCCGAAATTTTAGGCTTAAAAGGCGACCTTACAGATGACATCAATGATAAAAAAAAGCTTATGGATCGTTATGACACCAATCTTTTGATTGGTAAAAAGCCTAAACAAGCCGTTGAGGATGTTAAAAAGTTTTTTAAAATCCCAGACGGGTATGAGTATGCTCTCAAACAAACAATTCAAAACGAATTGAGAAAAAGAAGAAAGATAGCTAATTTCCTCGGGGTTAAAGATTCTTTCACCCATGCCAAAATGCCCAGCACAAGCGGTTATGACCAAAAAATCAAGGAAAAGATATAAATTTCATATTGTTATAAATAAACGCAATATATACGCCATTATTGATGATTTTTTGGGTAAAAATCTCCTAGAGTTTTTTACCTTTTTTTAAAGTAAGCAAAAATACAAAATAGCCCCATAACCTAACTGGAGCTATTTAATGACCAAATCCAACCAAGAACCCCAACCCGAGTTAGATCGGCAAACCGTTTACCTAAGCGTTCGAGAAGCCTCGCAAAAGTCCGGCATGTTTAGCGAGGCCGCTATCAGGATTCAAATATTCAAGGCAGACGATAATGGGCTGACACAAGCAAAAGCTATCCGGCGTGTTGCTGGTCGTGTCCTGATCCATTGGGAAAACTATATGCGCTGGATAGATTCCCAACCATCAACCCCGCCTGTTCATAATCTGATTAAAGCGCGGCGCGGACGCAAAAAAGCAAATACCAAAACCTATTGTCCGGGCAAGTTGGTTGAGGTAGAAAGCGGGTGGCCTCATGTCGATTAGGATGGATGTTAGTGTTAAGTTCGGGGATGCCTCAAGCCAGCAGGCCTTTGAGGATGCCGTCCAAGCGTCCGGGCTTACGTTTGGTCAATACCTTGCTGGTTTGCTTAATTGTGAACTGCCGCCGCTTAAGGTCAATGAAGGGTTCGACATAAAATAACTAAACCCCGCCCCCCATGAAAAAGCAAGCAGGCGGCTTTGCTCCAGTTGCACGTCGCAGTGCAGCAACCTTGCCACGCCCGTCAAAAAATCCGAAGGTACTTCCCCCAACCATACCCAAAAGAGGGTTAAATAGCCGCGATGTACAGCCAGATAGCAGGGTTTTGAGTTTGTCAACCCCTATTTTTTACCGTCATGGCCGATAACGTCGCCGAAATAATAACCCAAGCTGAGGCGTTAGGGTTTTTGGGCGTGACCGCCGCCAAGTTGTTGCCTGGCCGCTGGCTATATTTCCGAGTTTCCGGCAATAAACAGCGCGATGCCGGCAGGATCAGGCTTTCCGAACTAACCCTCAAAAATGGGCGGCGCGTGTTCGTCGGTGTGATCGGGGTTTTTAATGGTGCGGACTTCCATTATGAAAAAATAGACCTCTCCAGCGACAAAGATAAGTATGGCTCGACCACCGAAGAACGGAAAAAAATTGCCGCGCAAATAAAAGCACAACGTAAGTCTTTCGAAGCCGCCGAACGTGCCAAGGCCAACAAAGCCGCGCTCCTGGCGGAAAAGTTTTATCACAATTGCAAACCTGCCATCCCCTTATCGGCTTTATACCTGTCAGACAAGCAGGTTAACGCTTATGACATCCGCATGACATCCGATGGCGGGGCGGTCGTCGCAATCAGGGGGGGTGGGCGAATTGTCGCGCTCCAGTTTTTGCTGTCCAAAAACATCCCTGCCCACACGGAAAAAATCAGGAAAAACGGCGGCAACAACAAGAAAATCTGGCCTTTCGGCTGCAAGATAAAGGGCGGTTATCACTGGATTAGCGGGATACCTCGCCCTGGCGATGTGATTGTTATCGCAGAAGGTTATGCGACGGCGGCCTCAATCCATAAGGCAACGGGTTTGATCTGTGCTGTGGTTTTTTCGGCTGGCAACATCAAACCCGTCGTGGATACGCTCCTGGGTCAATACCCCGATGTATACCTGCTAATTGCTGCGGACGATGACGACCTGAAGCAATGCCCTAGTGAGGATTGCCGCCACCGTTTCATGCTCTCGCAGCAAGACGACCACTCCAATTGCCCTGAGTGCAAGCGATCATATGGCCGCAAAAATACGGGCAGGGATGCCGCCTTGAAAGCCTGTGGCGATAGTGGCGGTAAGCGGGTGTCCTACACCCTCCCTAGATGGTCGGATAACGCCAAGCGGCTGCACGCTTGGGTTAAACACGGCAACAAGCGCACCGATTTTAACGACCTGATGATTGACGAAGGCGATGCCGCCGTCCGGTTGCAGTTTGAGCGGTACATTGCCGACTTGCGGCTTAGGTTGCCTAGCCATGCCGAACGTGTAGCCACGCTACCGGCTCAAGATGCCGGCAAAACTAAGTATATGATGGAGGATTTACCAGCGGCCTTGTGGCGGTTCGTCTTGATTGCAGACGGTGGCGATTCAGTTTACGACATGTTGTTACGAAAAGTTGTAAAAATGAAAGACGCGAAAAATCAGATGGCTGGCCGTGATGTTCGGACAAGATGGTATGCGGCGGTAGAGCTTGACAAGCGCGTTATCGCAATGGACGACATCTGTATGCAGTTTAGCCTTGAAGACATTGGAAAGCCAGGTAACCCTTGGTTTGGCTACCAGACGAGAGCCGTCCAAAATGATGAGGCTTGCAACCTTATTGCGCCGTTCATCAAAGATGTGATTTGCAACGGGAACGAAGAGCATTTTCATTTTTTGATGTGCTGCATAGCCTTCCCAATTCAGAACCCAGGCGCAAGTATTGATATTGGGACTATCTTGCAGTCAGACGAAGGTAGCGGGAAAGGTCTTTTTGGAAAAATATTGTCGCGTCCATACGGGCGGCATGGGATTGTGCTTAACCAAAATGACCTTGAAGACCGTTTCAATGCCCACATGGACAATATCCTGCTGTGTGTTTTCGAGGAAGTCGGCGTCGGCGGCGGGAAAGATGGGCATAAATTAAAAAATCTGCTGAAACACATGGTTACCGGTGATACCGCGAGGATAAACCCCAAGCAGGTGAACGGTAGGATGGTTTTAAACCGGACTATTTATTATTTTTTTACCAATGAGTTGCTCCCGTTTTTGCTCGGTAACCAGGCGCGACGATGGTTTGTGTTAAGGCAAAACGAGAAAATTAGCAAACTCGAAGCTACTAAGATCAAGGCTCAGATCATGAGTGAAGAAGGTGCTAATGCTTGGCACTACATGTTGGAAACATACCCAATGCAAGGTTTTACTGGTTATGAAGACCCACCGGAGACGGAAGCAAAGACCGAGATGCAGGAGATGTCAAAAGACTCCCCGATCAGGTTCTGGAATCAATTGATAGCCGGAGAAATTCTTGAGATCGAAATCGACAAGCCCATTCTTAACCGTGACCTATACAAATTATTCTGTGTGTGGTGCAAAAACGAGGGGATAAATAGCGTCCCTTCAATACAGTTTTTTATCCCGCATATAAAACACCAGGAAGGTGTTGCCCAAATGCGTAACACCTATCAAATTACCCTGGAACATACAGATGGGTATGAAAATGGCCAGCCCGTGATTAGATACG
The DNA here is from genome assembly GCA_003155565.1 of Methylococcaceae bacterium. GTDB lineage: Bacteria > Pseudomonadota > Gammaproteobacteria > Methylococcales > Methylomonadaceae > Methyloglobulus. The sequence goes on from PMDM01000064.1 coordinate 5,280, forward strand.
AAACAATAGATTACAAAAGCAAGCCGTTCATCCAGCCCAAAAAATGCAAAGAGTTGCCGAATCCGCGTAATGGATTAGCGCCACAATTGGGTGTTGGGGGTACTTGCTTTTCGCAAAGCAATGGGGGATTATGCGAAGTCTTAGCAAAAAGCCCTCAAAATTTTCGTTTAGTCGCGTCAGTCGCGGCACTTCAAAATACAAAATACAAAGTCCCGCGACCGCTAGAAGCCACGGATTACGGGCTAGTCGCGTCAGTTGCGTCAGTCGCGGGGGGATATCCTCGTATGCGTGCACGAATATTTTTTTTATCCATACCCTATTTTTTTCTCTCTCGCGTATGAGGCGTTTTAGTCCCGCGACTGACGCAACTAACGCGACAAGCGCATTTAGCGCGACTTACAGCGGTCGCGGGACTCCATACACACATTTCATTACTGCCGCGACTAACCACCCGATATATTACCTATTACTTTCATTATTATTAATAATAGTTAGTAAAAACAATAAGATAAGGAAATAGATAAGAAAACAGGCCAAACCCTGGCTATCCATCCGGCTTTCTGTTTTGTTCACCGTTTGGGCGTTAGCGGGTCATTTGCCGCCAGAAATCGCCCCGCCGCTCCCGATTAAGAAAGGGGGAGGGGCAAAAAATCAAAGTAACAGATTGATGTTTAGCGTCCAATGGGCGATTTGCCGTTTTTTGGGTTTTGGCTTATGTGGGCGGATACTGGCCTTTTACGGCCTGATTTACGCAAGCTGGGGTTATGTTGGTCGGGTAAATTGCGAAACTAGGCAGGCTGGCAGATTAGTTGTTGACCGCCTTCCTAAAAACATCTGCAGCCCACTTGTTCAAAGATTGCCCTGCCAATTTAGCGGCGGTCATAGCGGCGGTATGGATTTCCGGCGGTATCCGCAACACCATCTTGCCGCTGGCGGGTTTGTTGGGCGGTTGCCCAAGTTTTTCACACACGTCCAGGTAATCATCGACGGATTCCCTGAATGCGGCTTGCAGTTCGGCAACCGATTCGGCATGAAACCCTACAATGTCATTGATGCCGACCAAATGTCCGACAAAAATACTATCCTTGTCGTCATATTCAATACGGGCGGAATAGCCCTTGTAAGTCATGGTGTTCATGGCGTTACCCCAATCTTGGTTAAAAATTGCCTTGCGTCTATTACGCGGTATCTCAACGCTTCTTTTTGCGGGTGAGGACGATGGAAAAACACTTTTGCGCCAGCCAACTCAAAAGCGACCGAAGAGCCGTTGCCTTCTATTTTTCGGCAACCCAAGGCGATAAAAAGGCTTTCGATGAGCGACCATTCGATTGCCCCGTTTACGGGATCGGCAAAAATAGCTTGCAGGGTTTTTCAGTGCTTTTTATTCACCGCGCAATGATAGCAAAAAATGCTATCACTAACAAAATTAACGCCATTAATTGTCGTGAATAAGCAAGACTTCCCAATACTTGCCAGCGACTATGGTCAATATGATCCTGATTCACTTGAACGTGGCCGCACAGCTTTTATTGCGCTCGCAAACCGGCTAAGCCCCGATAGTAATAGATTACTGAACGCAGAATTGGAGTTTCTAAAAAACTTTGGTGCAGGACTTGAAACCGGGCTTGGTTTGGACGAAGCGTTAATTTTGGCGGCCAAGACGCCGCCGCCTGTTGAAGCGCGGGGCAAGCGTTCACCCAGTTGCCAAGACAAATATGAAACCAGAAACCACCTGTTAAAAGAAGCTTACGATTGCCTCTCAGGTGAGCCTTAGACAAGGTGCAGCAAAATTTCCGACGACATTGGGCGTTTTTGCGAAAAGATTAAAGCTGGGGAAATCCCTGTATGCACGACCGATTACGATGGCTACATACTTGAGTTATGCAGCAGTGGTGGGTTAAAGGTGCTAAATACCCAAGAAGGCGTTTGGTCTGCCTTACAAAAAGACAAACCCAACCCACTGAGCGATAGCCCACTTTCTGAAAAAAAGAAATCTAATTCTTAGCTTGCAGCTTTTTGGCCGTTTGCGACAATAACCAAAAAGCTAAGGAGTAACAACAATGGCAAAAGTGTTTGCCCGAGAAAAATTTGAACAAATAAAAACCGAAGTGGAAGTCGCCCGCGCCGCGAGTGGTGCGGCGAACGATGACCGGCATTTCTACCGAGAAGCCTACCAAAAACAGGCCGCATGGTTCAAGCGCACTTACAAACGCCATAACCGGCTTGCCCGTGCCGACGCAACAAACAGCGTTTATTTTTTCCAGGCCGAGTTTGGAAAAATCACAAAAATCATTGATGACCAGTCCGCAGCCAAACACCACCTAGAAGAACTGTTTTTGAGCTTGTTGGAACACAAATCCGCAGAACGGCGGTGTATTGAGGCGAGGGACAACCTAAACACTGTGGCGGGTTGCTTTGGGATTCTGGAGGATTTTGCCAGGAAGCACATCAAAAACATACCGACCAAACATATAAATGCTATGTCCGATAATTCGTTCTACGGATCGGCTCAAGGAGGGTTTGCCAATGGCGAATGATGCAATATCCAAAACAACCAGCCTTATCACCCATGCGACCAACGAATACAAGAACAAACTTGAAGCAGTGCGCCAACAACGCAATGAACTGCTCAATGAAATCGAGCTAATAAAAATCTCGCCGTTGCCATTGACTGACGTTATCGCAAGGGTTGAGGCGTTTGTCTCAAGCAACAACCTAATCACTGGCTTAGAAAGCTTCTTTTACCCCTACGAAACTAACAACCGTCTGTTAACGGTTGAAACCATACCCGACACCGCTCCGGTATATGTTGTTAATGACATGCTTGCAACTAAGTTTAGATCATCTGTTAATTTGGCGGGTGTGCTGTGCAGCCTTTTCGGTGACACCATCAAAAAAACCTTGGTTGACGCTGTTACCCAAGAAGCCGACTTTTATCCGCCTGGGCCACCATTGGCTGAACGTCCAGGCTTGATTAGCGGATTGCAGGAAAAAATACACAGCCTGGAAATCGAAGAAGAAGCCCTTATCTGTGAGGCTAAGGCGGTCGGTATTGGTGGAGTTTATCGTCGTGGTGACATTAACCCTGAGATAGTTTTGATGATGGAGGTGGCGGATGCGTAACCCCGCCCTATTTTCCCGTATCTTCAACACCCCCTTGATGATCCAACCGTCCAAATTGGACGCTATCATTGCCGGGATCGGCGGCAGGTTTGGATTTGATAATAAACCGATGCCAGAAATGGCCTTGACCGCAACCGGGGGACACAAGCAACCCGGCTATGAGGTGATCGGCAGCGTGGCGGTCATTGATATTTTCGGGGTTCTGGTTCACCGTGGCGGGTTTGATGCCAATAGCAGTTACCTCCTGGGTTATGACCGGATCGGCACGGCCTTCATTGCCGCCCTAAACGATACAGCGGTCAAGTCCATCCTGTTGCAGATCGATTCCCCAGGCGGTGAAGTGGCCGGGGCTTTTGAGTTGGCGGCCATGATTAAACAGGCTCGGGAAACAAAGCCCGTCAATGCCGTCATATCCAGCATGGCGACGTCCGCCGGGTACTTGCTGGCAAGCGCAGCGGGTGACATTGCAATCAGCCAAACAGGCGTGGCCGGTTCTGTCGGCGTGTTCTTGCGGCATGTGGACGTTTCCAAAATGGCCGAAAATGAAGGCTTTAAGGTGACCTATGTTTTTGCCGGTGGCCATAAGATAGACGGCAATCCCCACGAACCTTTGCCCGATGCCGTTAAAGCCGACCTGCAAACGGAAATCAACAAACTTTACGGCCTGTTTGTAAGCACGGTAGCCGATAACCGGGGATTAAAGCCCGGAACGGTCAAGGCACAAGAAGCCGCCGTATTCACCGGGCAGGATGCCATCAAGGCAGGGCTTGCCGACCGCATGGCCACGCCGGATGAAGTCCTGGCCGAAATGCAACGCGGTATTTTCCAAACTAGCAAAACCAATAATGCCGCTGCAATGGCGCACCAAGAACAGCTTGAAGCGGTGGCGGGATGGGACAAGGCCATCAAGTCACTCAGCCCGCCAAAAACGGTAAGTGTCAGTTTGGCCGGGGTGATGGATAAGGCGAAGTGTTGGGTTGAAGGTCGTAATTAATGGAACTCAAACTGTATTTGACCGACCAACAGAAAGCGCAACGGGCTATAACCATTCGCGCCCGGAAGTTATTCCAGGAAAGGTTTAGCGGCCTGCACTGGGATGATGCGCCGGAACAGGATCGGCAAAGATTCCTAGGGCTTGCAAAAACCGACTTGCGTTCGACGGGAAAAACCTCAGTACCCTGCGAAACGAACAAAGCCCAAGATTAATACATGGACGTGAACACACTGGCAAACCTGACCGACCAACAAAAGTTTGAAATGGCCGTGTTTGCCCGTATGCACGAAATCTTTGCCGAAACCAACGGCGACTTGAAATGGCTGGACGCACCCGAACACAAACGCTCGCTGGCCAAAAAAGCGGCGGGACTTGAATTAGACACGCCAGAGAAACGCTCGGCTTTCTTTGCGCGGCACGAACGGTAGGCTTGACTCCAATTGCGCCTGGTAGCGATGCCCGGTTATCGCACCGTAAAAACTGGGGAGATAACGACAGCACTAGCCCCGTGGATTGGGTGTGTGCGGATTAGGCTTGCAGGCGGCCCGTCGTAATGCCTGGGTTGCATTGCCGAGGCGTTTCCGGTCACCGCCCCCAAAAACCGGATTTAATAGTATCCTTAGCAAATTGACGTTTCCATGCCCTCGTTTTTGAGATCACAAACCCCAAAGAGTTTTAAACGCCCAAATTGCAACTTGCCCGATTCCCAAGCAAAAAAGATTTGCTATTCTTGCGGAAAAGGCTTCAGCAAGAGCCAAGGCCGCGCAAAGGCAATGTCGGTTGAAGGAGAGACGGATTGGCATGTTTGCCAGGTGTGCGTTGAAAAAAGGTACGGCAGGGACGTACTCACAATTGTGGCTGAAACACGCTAAAGCACATATAACCGCGTTAGGTTATAATAAAATCATAGTCAAAACACCTGATTGGGCATAAAAGGCGCATGAATATCGATTACCACGACATCATTACCATCGAACCCGGCAAGAGAGCGGGTAAACCTTGTATCAGGGGGCTGCGGATTACTGTTGACGATGTGCTGGATTATTTTGCGGCGGGGATGACCGAGCAAGAGATTTTAGAGGACTTCGATTATTTGACCCACAACGACATCCTGGCTTGTTTTGCGTTTGCAGCCGATAGGGAAAGGCATACCCGCGTTATCAGTGGATGAAACTGCTGTTTGATGAGAACCTATCGCCTAAACTCGTACAGACTTTAGCCGATATTTTTCCCGATTCGGCACATGTTGACCGTATCGGTTTTGGCGGCAGCCCTGATGACGACGTTTGGGACTATGCCAAAGTCAACGGATTTACCCTGGTAAGTAAAGATTCCGATTTTTACGATAAAAGTATGTTGTACGGACACCCACCTAAAGTGATATGGATTAAGCGCGGCAACTGCTCGAATCGGCAAATCCAATTGCTCTTGCGTAACAAGCTGGAGCCTATCAATGCTTTTGCTCAGGACGACCAAGTTTCGTTTATCGCCTTTACCTAGTAAGGTTTTTTTGCGGCTTCCATCACAAAATCGAATCGTTACAATTGANNCGTGCTATAGAAACACCGGGATTTGCAGCCCGTTCGTATGGCGATAATCGCCACTCTAGCCAGTGGCTTTTTTATGCGCGTCATTTTTTGTCACAGTTGTTTTGTGGCTATTTAATATGGCGTGGCTATTTGGGCAGTCGAAAGACTGGCCGCGCCATACGCGGAACTGCAAACCCACTTAGCCACGCCGCCCTAATCGGCGGTTCTATTCATATTTTGAATGAGGTTTTGCCGCTATGAACACACA
>PMDM01000433.1 GCA_003155565.1 Methylococcaceae bacterium
TTCATTATAGCCACCCTGATTTTGCATGGCGCAGGCATCCTGACCTCGCGCTTTCTTCCTATCCTTTTTGCTTTTTTTATCGGCACCAGCGTCCATGCCCAAGAGGCGGAAACTGCCAGTAATGACACAAATGAAAGCGAGGTTAAAAGCGAAACCAAAACCGAGCCTAAAGATGCGGTTGAATTGCAAGAAATGACCATTACCGGACGCGCTGACTCCCAAGTAGGAATTGCGGACAGCGCCTCGCAAGGCAATGTGGGGCAAGCCCAGTTAAAATACCGTCCGTTTACCCGGCCGTCGGAAGTGCTAGAGACTGTTCCCGGCCTGATTGCTACCCAGCACAGCGGCGAGGGGAAAGCTAGCCAATACTTCCTACGCGGCTTCAACCTCGACCATGGCANNAACCAGTATTACCTGCGCGGCTTCAACCTCGACCATGGCACTGATTTCCTGACCCAAATGGAGGGCGCTCCAATCAATGAGTTATCGCACTCACACGGCCAAGGCTGGACGGACACTAACTTTTTGATCCCGGAATTAGTAGAGACCTTGGAATATAAAAAAGGCAGCAACTATGCCGAGAACGGCGACTTTTCCAGTACCGGCTCAGCCAATATCCATTACTTTAAAAGCCTGCCTGAACATATAATTAAGTTTACCGGCGGAAGTTTCGATTACTACCGCGGTTTAGCTGCCGGTTCGCACAAACTGGGCGACGGTAACCTGTTATATGCGGGTGAAACTGTCCACAACAACGGCCCTTGGACAGTCGGTAACGATTACATGAAATTCAATGGCGTACTACGTTATAGCCAAGAACACCAAGACCACGGCTGGAGCATAACGGGCATGGCGTATAAAGCGGATTGGCGTTCCACCGACCAAGTTCCGCTTGGCGCCATCCAAAACGGGACAATAGGCCGGTTTGATGCGATTGACCCAACCGACGGCGGCAGCAGCCAGCGTTATAGCTTAACCGGTGAATGGCATCGCCAGGATGCGGAAAGCGAAACTAAATTAATGGCTTACTCGATCTATAATAAATTGAGTTTATTCTCTAATTTTACCTTTCTTCAGGATGATCCGAATGTCAATTTAGCCCAGCAAAATTTTGGTAACCCTGATCCTAAAAATGGCTGTTCTAACTTATTTAATGGTCAGGGCAAAGTCCAATTTAATCCCTCCATTTTCAATACCTGTGGCGACCAGTTTGGTCAACCCGATGACCGCTGGACGACTGGTTTTAAGGGTACGCATACTTTTTTCCATAAACTCGGCGATGCCGATTCTGAAACGACTGTTGGCTTGCAAATCCGCAACGATAATATCCAAAACGGCTTGACCAAAACCCACGCCCAAAAGCAGTATGACATTACCCGGCAAGACACAATCTGGGTAACCAGCATTAGCCCGTATGCGGAGAATAAAACACGCTGGAACGATTGGTTTCGCTCAAGTATCGGCCTTCGTTTTGATGGTTTCCGGTTTAATGTAAACGACAATCGTCCGCAAAACAGCGGCGAACGGTATGACGGCCTCGTCAGCCCTAAACTTGGGTTAGTATTTGGCCCGTGGGCAGAAACCGAATTCTATCTCAACGGCGGCCTGGGTTATCACAGTAATGATGCGCGAGGTGTCCTTACTAGCGTTGATCCGGTCAATGGCAAGAATACAGACGCAGATGGCAACCCGATTACCAGGGCAACACCTTTAGTCCGTACTTATAGCGCTGAACTTGGCGCCCGTACCACTTGGGTTAAAGGCTTGCAAAGCACATTAGCCATCTGGTGGCTGGACATTGATTCAGAACTGGTGTTTGTCGGTGATGCAGGCACTACAGCAGCTAGCGATCCGAGCCGCCGTTACGGCCTTGAGTTTGCCAACTACTATTCACCAACCGACTGGCTGACGTTTGATGCCGACTTAAGTTTTTCCCATACACGCTTCCGAAATAACCCGAAAGAGGGTAGTTTTGTACCAAATTCGGTTAATACGGTCATTGCAGCAGGTGCGACCTTTCACGATGTCTACGGTGGTTTCTTCGGCGGACCTCGGTTGCGATTTTTCGGCCCACGGTACTTAGACCAAACCGGACAGCATCAATCGCAATCAACCTTGCTAGTCTCCGCTACCCTTGGCTATGAAGTTAACAAAAACCTGAGCTTCACAGCGGAAGTCTTCAATATCTTCAACCGTAACGATGCGAATATCACTTATTTCTATAATTCCGTATATCCAAATAACAACGGTGGCCTTACCGGACAGAATGGGGATTTCCACATCCACCCCGTCGAACCCGTCAGCTTCCGGCTGGGGTTTACGGCTAAATTTTAGGACTCTGAAATTGGGCATCGAGCATATCTTGACTGGTTATGACCATTTAGTAATTGTTAACAAGGTTAAAAACAAGATGATCCCGTCTAACTTTTTCAAAATAATAAAAATATGAACGAGGATTCCTATTACTATGGTCATTTTAGCAAATACCTGGCAAGAGTTCAGGCTACATTAGCGTTATTGTTATTGCTTGGGTTATGCAGTTTCGATTTCTTTTTCCCCACCGCCTATAGTTTACAAGCGGGTATCCACGGGGTCAGCGCAATAACCGCCGTCGTGTTTGCCACCTTGTTGACGCACCGGGTTTACCCGTTGATCCGGGGCATTAAAATCAATTTCGATTCGTTGCAGCTTTGGGCGATGATAGCCACCGGCTTGAACTTGCTGGGTGCAATCAGCGGTAATTGGATTTATATGCGCTACCGGGGGCAAGTGGCCCTCGGGATTGGATTCTGGAGCATGTGCCCAAATTTCATAACGGTTTAATGGAATTAAAGGAGTTTGTGACTTTATTTTCATTCCCGATCATGTTAGCGACGACTTTTATCCTGTCCTTTTACAAAACCGTTATGCAATTTCGCCGCGATCTAGCCTTGTTTGTCGGGCTTTCAATCCTCTTTCGCCGTTGCTTGGCTTCTTTACTTTAATGTTGAGCCATCATATTTCCAGGTTATCCAAAAGCCTGGATCAACTGGTACACAGTTACGGCCATTGGATTCCCGGTTCGGTCGGTTCGGGAGCAGATGGCAGCATTTGCTCATACACCGGTAAGGAAACCTTGGCGTTGGCGGTTTGGTTAACGAGCTGGCTGGTATTCCATCTGCTTTGGCGGCATAGGGAGCTGTCGGTTAAAACCTGGATTCCTTATTATCTTGGCGGCTTTTTGTTGCTCGCATTAGGTTTTTTCCATCCGCTTATCGACCCGGTCATCCTGTTCATCGCGGAAAGCCTAAAGTTAATTAATCATAAGTAAACCCCCA
>PMDM01000084.1 GCA_003155565.1 Methylococcaceae bacterium
CGGTACGCCTTCTGCCAAGTTGCGGCCCCTGACTTCTATTTCCCTGACTTCGCTGCCCGGATAAGCGGTGCCAATTTCAATTTTAATTCTTTCGGCAGTTGCTTCACCAATTAAAGTGCCGTAGTTGCGGCGCACGTAATTGATGATGGCTTCGTCAAAACGATCACCACCGATACGAACAGAGTTTGAATAGACAATGCCGTTTATTGATATGACCGCCACTTCAGAGGTCCCGCCGCCAATGTCAAGCACCATGGAACCACAGGCCTCATCGACGGGTAAACCGGCTCCTATCGCTGCGGACATCGGTTCTTCAATTAAATAAACCTCACGAGCGCCGGCCATTGCTGCTGACTCCCGGATTGCCCGGCGTTCGACTTGCGTTGATCCGCAAGGCACACAAATTAAAATACGAGGACTAGGGCGCAGCCAGCGGTTTTTCTTGTGAACTTTTTCAATAAAAAACCGCAGCATCCTCTCAGTGATTGCAAAATCGGCGATTACGCCGTCTTTCAGTGGGCGGATTGCCGTGATATTGCCTGGCGTACGTCCCAGCATTTGTTTTGCGTCGCTGCCGACAGCGGCGATGGTTTTGGAGCCACGGATTTTGTCCTCTTTGATGGCGACAACGGATGGCTCATTAAGCACGATCCCTTGGCCTGGGATGTAGATCAAGGTATTAGCGGTACCTAGGTCAATCGATAGATCGTTTGAGAAAAGACCGCGAAATCTTTTGAACATTTTTTACCTGCGTCCTGAGGAATGGGAATTAAAGCGACATACTTTATCAATCAAGCGGGTATTCGGGCAAGTTATAAAGTATTATAGTTTATGACTTTGGTTTTAATAGGGTAGAAAATGACCTTAACGGCAGACGATGTAAAGCAGATTGCTCATTTGGCACGACTTGGAATTGATCAACAGGATATAGCATCATACACCCAAGATTTATCGGGCATGTTGGAACTTATGACTCAAATGGGCGGAACAAACACCGACGGCGTTATGCCGATGGCACATCCAATGGATCAAAGTCAGCGCTTACGGGTTGATGAAGTTACAGAGAGTGACAACCGCAATAACTTTCAAGCTATTGCGCCCCAAGTTGAAGACGGTCTTTATCTGGTACCTAAAGTTATTGAGTGAAGGGATATCACATGCACAACAAATCTATAAAAGAGTTAGCTAAAGGTTTGCGATCCGGTGAATTTTCCAGCTTGGAATTGACGCAATCATTTTTAGCCAGAATCAAACAACACCAGTCGTTGAATTGCTTTATTTCCGTTACGGAAGATTTGGCATTGCAAGCTGCCAAACGTGCTGATGCCAGAATTGCCAAGGGTGATGCAACGTTGCTCACCGGGATACCGATTGCGCAAAAAGATATTTTTTGTACGCAGGGCGTGAAAACTTCCTGCGGCTCCAAAATGCTGGATAATTTTATTGCGCCTTACAATGCAACGGTGGTCGAAAAGTTAAATGCCGCAGGTGCGGTCATGTTAGGCAAGCTCAATATGGACGAATTCGCTATGGGTTCATCCAACGAAACCAGCTATTACGGCGTGGTCAGAAATCCCTGGCAAACGGATTCAGTTCCTGGCGGTTCGTCTGGCGGATCGGCGGCAGCCCTAGCAGCACGGTTGTCGGTATGTGCCACTGGCACGGACACCGGCGGGTCAATACGTCAACCAGCCGCTTTTTGTGGCATTACCGGCTTGAAACCCACATACGGGCGCGTGTCCCGCTATGGCATGATCGCTTATGCCTCCAGTCTGGATCAAGGTGGGCCTATGGCGCGTAGCGCTGAAGATACCGCTATCCTGATGCAAACCATGGCTGGCTTTGATGAGAAAGATTCAACCAGTGTCGATATGCCTGTGCCGGATTATCAAGCAGGTTTAGGCGATGACCTCAAGGGTTTAAAAATTGGCTTGCCGAAAGAATTTTTTGGGGACGGTTTAAGTAGTAGAGTAGGGGCTGTTATTGAGCAGGCAGTCCAGGAATACCAAAAAATGGGCGCTGTCGTTAAGGAAGTCTCCATGCCTAATCTCAAACTGGCGATACCCACCTATTACGTTATCGCACCAGCAGAATGTTCCTCGAATTTGTCGCGTTTTGATGGCGTACGTTTCGGCTATCGCTGTGCTAATCCACAAGATTTGACGGATTTATACACCCGTTCCCGTGGCGAAGCCTTCGGCAAGGAAGTCAAGCGCCGTATCCTCATGGGAACGTACGCTCTGTCGGCAGGCTATTACGATGCCTATTACATTAAGGCACAACAAATCCGCCGCCTGATTAGCGACGACTTCAAGAAGGCCTTGGCTGACGTTGATGTCATCATGGGGCCAGTCACGCCCAGTACGGCGTTCGGTATCGGTGAGAAGATTGGAAACCCGATTGAAATGTACTTGTCAGACATTTATACCATCGCCATCAACTTGGCAGGTTTGCCCGCCATGTCGATTCCCGCTGGCTTTGCAGAGGGCAAGCCTGTAGGCTTGCAGGTAATTGGCAATTATTTCGCGGAGGAGGGGCTATTGAATATCGGGCATCAATATCAGCAAGTTACCGATTGGCATCAACAGATTCCCAAAGGGTTTGAATAGGAATAGCAAATGGGACATCATCAAGAACAAGAATGGGAAACCGTGATTGGGTTGGAAATCCATACCCAACTTGCGACCAAATCCAAGATATTTTCTGGCGCGGCGACTGCTTATGGTGCTGCACCTAACACGCAAGCCTGTGCGGTTGATTTAGGCTTGCCCGGTGTTTTGCCGGTATTAAATAAAGAAGCGGTACACATGGCAATCAAGTTTGGGCAAGCAATTGGTGCTGAAATTGGTACTGAAAATGTTGTTTTCGACCGTAAAAATTATTTTTATCCCGATTTGCCGAAAGGCTATCANNTCACCCGCGCCCATTTGGAAGAAGATGCAGGAAAATCCTTACATGAAGATTTCCATGACATGACTGGAATTGACCTAAACAGAGCCGGAACACCTTTGCTGGAAATAGTATCGGAACCGGATTTGCGTTCTGCAAAAGAAGCGGTCGCTTATATGCGTAAAATGCACAATCTGGTGCGGTGGATTGACATTTGCGACGGTAACATGCAGGAAGGTTCATTTCGTTGCGATGCCAATGTGTCGGTAAGACCCAAAGGTCAACAAGAATACGGTACTCGTGTCGAGATTAAAAACATCAATTCCTTCAAATTTGTCGAAAAAGCCATCAACCATGAGGTCGAACGGCAGATTGAGCTGATTGAAAACGGCGGCAAAATCGTGCAGGAAACCCGACTTTATGATTCGGTTAAAG
>PMDM01000090.1 GCA_003155565.1 Methylococcaceae bacterium
GCCTTGTGGATAGCCAGTGCTGGCAAGCCCGATTTTTTGGTGTTTACGATCTTTTTCTTGGGTGTAGTGTTGATGCGGTCGGCGGGTTGCGTTATTAACGACTATGCCGACCGTGACTTCGACCCGCACGTTGAGCGCACCATGCTTAGGCCGATTGCCGCTGGAAAAGTGCAGCCAAAAGAAGCCTTGGCCGTTTTTGTTACGCTATCGCTGTGTGCATTTGGGCTGGTGCTATTGTTGAATATGTATACTATCCTGTTGTCGTTTGGCGGAGCATTTTTAGCCGCTAGTTATCCTTTTATGAAGCGCTACACAAACTTGCCACAGGCCTATTTAGGCATGGCTTTTGGTTGGGCGGTGCCGATGGCGTTTGCCGCCCAGCAAAACCATATTCCTGCGGTAGCCTGGATCATGTATCTGGCAGTTTTATTATGGGCCTTGGTTTATGACACCATGTATGCGATGGTCGATAAGGATGATGACTTGAAAATCGGCGTTAAATCCACCGCCATCCTGTTTGGCGATTACGACCGCCACATTATGGCGATATTGCAATTGGTGATCGTAGGCTTATTGATAAAAGTAGGGTTGATGCAGCAGCTTGGCTGGCTTTATTATCTGGGCTTAACGACTGCTGCCGGGTTGTCGTTTTATCAACAGAGATTGATTTTTCACCGGAACAAGAAGCAGTGTTTTCAAGCGTTTCTAAATAATAACTGGTTTGGTATGGTCGTGTTTGCGGGAATTTTCTTAGACTATAGCTTTAGATAAATGTGGGGGTATTAAAAATACGTTTCATTCAATCCAACTTCCTTTGAATCAATTTATTAGTCTCAATACCACATCAACTTGACCGCCAAAACAAAAATCAACAACGAAAAATAGCGTTTTAATTGTTGTGCAGGGAGCTTGTGGGCAAGCTTTGCGCCTACCGGTGCGGTAAAAATACTCCCTAAGCCAACACAAAGGAAAGAAGGTAAATACACATAACCAAAACTCCATTCTGGTAAGTTGGAAGCGTTCATACCCAAAACCATGTAGCTTATTGTGCCAGCGATGGCTATCGGCAGGCCACAGGCACTGGCGATGGCGACCGCATTACGCATCGGGTATCGGCAATGTGCTAAATAAGGTACGGTTAGGGTTCCCCCGCCTATACCTAGCAACGAGGATAACAGCCCGATTGCCCCTGCCACACTAAAATCAATCTGCCTGGAATAATTGGCAGAACCCATTTTAGGTTGTACTTCTAAGGCCATTTGTATGCCCACATAGAGCAAAAATATTATAAAAATAACCCGTAAAAATCCGGCGTTTATATGCTCGGCGACAACGGCGCCCAAGATTGCCCCTAAGATAACCCCGGGAACTAGTCTAAATACCTTATCCCAAAGCACTGAACCTAATAGGTGATGGGCAAGCACGGAAGAGATAGCGGTAAGGATGATGGTTGCCAGTGACGTTGCGATTGCCATTATCATGACCAGATCGGTGGGTAGGCCGTGGGCTGTAAACAGAAAAACCAGTACTGGCACAATGACCAAGCCACCCCCTATACCAAACAGCCCTGCTAATACACCCGACACCATTCCTAACAATAAGCTGGCAAAGATAATGCCTATCAAACTAATCTCCTTAATCCACTAAGCTACAAGTTCGCAACAGGTTGCCATTATGCGTTTTTGTATAGGTTTATGCTATCCTAAACCGTATCCAGACTTATTAATAATTAGATGAAAAAATACCTAGTCGGCGGTGCTGTCCGCGACCAACTCTTAGGTTATCCGGTAAAGGAGCGCGATTGGGTCGTCGTTGGAGAAACACCGGAATCCATGATTAAGCAAGGCTTTCGTGCGGTCGGCAAGGATTTTCCAGTTTTCCTTCATCCAGATAACCATGAGGAATATGCACTCGCCAGAACTGAACGGAAAACCGCCCCTGGTTATAAGGGCTTTGTTGTCCACGCAGATGTCGATGTTACCCTGGAGCAAGATTTACAGCGTCGGGATTTAACCATCAATGCTATTGCCATGACACCAGAGGGCTTGATCATCGACCCTTATGGTGGTCGTTATGATCTGAACAAGCGGCTTTTCCGCCACGTTTCACTCGCTTTCGCGGAAGATCCTGTCCGTATACTTCGTGTAGCCCGGTTTGCGGCGCGTTATAATCATTTGGGATTTAAGCTGGCATCCGAGACAACGGAACTGATGCAAGCAATGGTACTTGCAGGGGAAGTCGATCATCTGGTACCTGAACGGGTTTGGGCGGAGCTGTTAAAAGCCCTAAATGAAACTGCACCCTCGGCATTTTTTTATACCTTGATGGATTGCGGTGCGCTGGAGCATATATTCCCGGAAATTTACAAACTCTTTGGCGTACCGCAACCGCCTAAGTATCATCCGGAAATTGATACGGGTGTGCATAGTATGATGTGCCTTGAACAAGCTGCGCTGTTATCCACTAAACCCGAAGTCAGGTTTGCCGCCTTGGTGCATGATCTGGGTAAGGCATTGTCACCCAAGGATAATCTACCCCATCATTACGGACATGAAACCAAAGGCCTGCCTGTCCTTGAAGCGTTGTGTGACCGCTTACGCATACCTAACGCGTTCAAAGCATTGGCGATGCACGTTATGCAATTTCACACCCATTGCCATAAGGTGACGGAATTGAAGCCATCAACGCTGGTTGACCTGTTAAGTACATTGGGTGCGTTTAAATCGCACAATCAATTGGCCGAGTTTTTGCTGNNCGTTTAAACGGCACAATCAATTGCCCGAATTTTTGCTCGCCTGTGAGGCAGATGCCAAAGGCCGCACGGGGCTTGAAAATAAACCGTACCCGCAAGCCGTATATTTGCAGACAGTGGCAAAAACCGCTGCATCGGTTGATACCTCCGCCTTGATGAGTGGCGGTCTACAAGGTGCAGAAATTGGCGAAGCAATTCGCCGGTTGCGCATCCAAGCAATTGCCGATATAACTAAACCGGAACAACAAATCAACACTAACTAACCCTACAATTTAAGCCATGCCTTCCTTTGATATTATTTCCGAATTCGATCCACACGAAGTCAAAAACGCTATCGACCAAGCCAGCAAGGAAGTCGGTAAACGTTTCGATTTTAAAGGTACGGACTACAGCTTTGAACTGA
>PMDM01000185.1 GCA_003155565.1 Methylococcaceae bacterium
TGTTGGAGAAATTCAACAATGGCCGGATTTTTTTCGATGGCGTGGTCGATTCGGCGATCAGATCCGGGCTGATAAGCCCCGACACTGATTAAATCGCGATTTTGCTGGTAAAGCGAATAGAGCCGTCTGACTTCGCGTGCCATTTGTAAGTGTTCGGTATCGACAATATCGGACATAACCCGGCTCACGGAAGCTTCAATGTCGATAGCCGGAAAATGGCCTGAGTCGGCTAGGTTTCTGGATAGCACAATATGACCGTCCAGTACGCCGCGGGCGGAATCGGCAATCGGATCGTTGGTGTCNNCCGAAGGCGGATAACCTTTGGTGGCTGGCGGTTCATCGATTGCCAAAGCGATTTCGCGGTGCGCCTGGGCAAAACGGGTCAACGAATCCATCAACAACAACACATCCAACCCTTGGTCACGGAAATATTCAGCAATACTGGTTGCCAGCAGCGCACCATGCACCCGCATTAAAGGCGGGCAATCGGCGGGAGTCGCCACCACGACAGCGCGTTTAAGGCCTTCTTCACCAAGGATTTTCAGGACAAACTCATTAACCTCTCGACCCCGTTCGCCGATCAATCCGACCACAACAACATCGGCGGTGGTAAATTTGGTCATCATCCCCAACAAGATACTCTTGCCGACACCGGTACCGGCAAAAAAACCCATGCGTTGGCCACGTCCGACACACAGCAGGGAGTTTATGGCCCTTACACCAACATCCAGTGGTTCTCGGATCGGTTTTCTCGATAAAGGGTTGATGGGCGTGCCGTTGAGTGAAATCTGGGCGTCGCTCTTGAGCGGGCCTTTAGTGTCCAGGGGATTACCAGCCCCATCCAAAACCCGGCCCAACAAGCCAAATCCAACCCTGGCTAAACTGTTTTTGCCAAGCGGAATGACGCGGCAATCGGGCTCAAGGCCGTGCAATTCGCTAGCAGGCATTAAAAACACCTTGTTCCCTGAAAAACCCACCACCTCGGCTTCGACCATCCGGNNCTTCTAGTGTCAACCCTACCATACGGGAGAGTTTTCCTTCGACAATCAGCTCGGTAGGCTCCGCTAATTTTCTTGAGTAGGCTTTTAACTGATCCGCCCAAATCTGCGTGCGATTGGCATTTGGTGTCATAAGGTTTTATCCCGTTTTCGCTCACTACCAAATACCGTTGCAATAACAGCGGCCAATCGATTTTCCACACTGGCATCGACATGGGAAACCTCGGTATCGACTTTACAGCCACCACGCGTCAGTAAGGGATCTTCGACGATTGACCAGGATGATATGTCATCAATAGACAGGACAGAACGAACCAGTTCGGAATCTTCCGGATGCAAACGTAAACTGATCTTTTGTGAAGATGACGGTAAAACTTTTATGGCCTCTTTAACGGCAGCAACAATTTGCCCGGCATCCATTTTGATTTCCCGGCGAATAATTTGCGAGGCAATCGCGATTGAAAGGCTAACCAGCTCATTTTCGACTTCCTCATCAAGGGTCTTAAAGGGTTCGCTTAACGCTTCCATAAGGTGGGTCAACTCTGGCGCTTTAGTGTTTAATAACTCGACATTATCGACATAGCCTTTTCGGGAACCTTCTTCAAAGCCTTCATCGAAGCCCTGCTGGAAACCTTCAGCCTTGCCTTGGGCGAAGGCTTCATCATAGGCCTGTTTTTGCATGGCCTCTATTTCGGTGACGGTTAAATATGGCGTGGATGGAGGCTCTGGATTTTGTTTCTCCTCCAATGCCTCTGTTTTGTTATTTCCGGCAATATCCGGCAATCGCCAGACCCGTAAGGCTTCCAGCTCAGAAGGTGAGAAATCCGGATCTTTAGATGAGTTCATCGCCACCTTCATTACCTAACTGGATTTCGCCGGAATCCAGTAATTGCTTGACGGAATTCAATATATCTTTTTGGGCGCCTTCAACGTCACTCAATTTAGCCGGTGGCGATGCTTCCATATCATCTCGCAGTATTTCTGCTGCCCGCTTAGACATATTGCTGTATATTTTCTCTTTAAGGCCTTCGCTCGCCCCCCGTAACGCCAATAACAGCTGGTCTGTTTGGACTTCGCGCAGCACTGTTTGCATGTCGCCAGCACTCAAGGCAGTAAGGTCTTCAAAAACGAACATTTTATCTTGAATTTTTGAAGCCAGGTCGGCATTGTTTTCAGAAATCTTCGTCAACACAAAATTACTGGCACTGCTGTCCATGAAATTTAGAATACTGGCAGCGGCTTCAATCCCACCAATAGCGGTGGCTTTGACAGCGACACTGCCGCTTAGCTGTTTCTCCATGATACCATCAAGTTCACGTAAGGCACCCGGCTGTACACCTTGCATAGTTGCAATTCTCATCAACAGGTCGGAACGCACGTTTTCAGGTAACCGCGCCAATACTTCAGCCGCCTTGTCATTACCCAGTAAAGACAAAATAATTGCGCCAATTTGCGGATGTTCCAGGCGCACTATATCTGAAACCGACATGGCATCCATATATTTCAATTGATCAATGCCCTTACCTTCAGCGCTCATAAAAATTCGCTCGATGACACCAGCGGCTTTTTCTTCACCCAGGGCCTGAACCAACATACCACGGATATAGCCATCTGACTCAATACCCATTGAAGTCTGGTTTTTTACGGCGGGAATAATCTCTTCAAGTACGTTATCAATCATTTCCGGAGAAATATCGCTCAATCTAGCCATAGCGTAGCCGATGGCTTGGACATCTTTGGATTCCATATATTTCAGGACGGCCGCAGCTCTGGCCTCCCCTAGTGCAAACAACAATAAAGCAGCCCGCTCAGTTTGATTTATGTCTCTGGCCATTTCTTTATCTAACCCATCTCTTAAGGACTTGTGCAACTAATTGCGGATCTTTATCGACGATATTTTGCAAATATTCCAGTCGTTTCCCATAGTTATGGGGTATATCTATAAGCAATAAATCATCGATATGATTCGGCAGCGCAGACTGTGACTGTTGTTGCTGGCTAAGGGCCGCGACTGGAGTGCCATCTTGGTTGTACACAAGATCACCCATTGCCGCCTTTTTTGCTTCACTCTGTCCAGAAAGATTACGCATGGTTGGCCGCAGAACCCCAAAAAGTAGAAACAATACCGCTAAGATTGCAGCGAGTTGTTTCATCAGCCCAAGGAACCAGCCCTGCTCCCATAATGGGATTCCAGGTAAAGCCTCCAGTGCTTCGGGTGCTTTAAAAGTGACATTAGTGACAGTGACCTGATCCCTACGCGCGTTATCAAAGCCGACTGCCTGTTTCACCAGGTCACTAAAGCGGGTAATATCTTCCGGCTTATAAGCCTGGGCATTTGTTTTTCCATCAGCCTGGGCTATTCGTTGGTCATCGACAACCACCGCAACAGACAACCTGCGTATTAAACCGGTAGCCGAACGGGTATGGGTAATCGTTTTATCCACCTCAAAGTTTCTTGTCGCATTTTTTGTACTTGAGCTGGGCGCAGTTTCGGTTGCTGAATTAGCCGCTGAGGTCGGTGTTGAGCCGGCTGCAGGGGTTGTTTGCGGAGCGGTTCCTGCAGGAGCAGGCTGATTTGATAATGCCCCTGGAACACCCTGGGTAGCTGGCAGTTTGCTTTGTTCTTCTGATGTTTGTTCACTTCTTAGCACTGTTGCTTTTGGGTCGAACAATTCCTGTGTTTTGTCAGTCTCGGTAAAATCCAAGTCGGCTGAAATTTGTACGCGCATACCATCACCCACCAAGGGCGACAAAATATTTTCGATCCGCTCCATCAGGTGTTCTTCAAAGTTTTTCTTGTAGTCGAACTGCTTCGATGTCAACGAACTGACGGATGATGAATCCCTGCTATTTAACAGTTGCCCTTTTTGATCAACTACCGTCACCTGGTCTGCGTCAAGCTGAGGGACGCTGGAGGCTACCAAATGAATAATCGATTCAATTTGACCTTTATCCAGTGATCTCCCCTGATATAAGCTGACTATAACAGAAGCGCTTGGTTTTTTACGTTCACGCACAAATACCGATTGTTGAGGGATCGCTAACAGCACCCGTGCGCTTTTTACGCTCTGAATAGCCATGATGGTCTGCGCGATTTCGCCTTCCAGGGCTCGCTGGAAACGTACCATTTCAAGGCTTTTACTGGATCCGAAGCCCTGATCTTTACTTAGTAGTTCATAACCCAAGCTGTTACTTCTAGGTAACCCTAAACCTGCTAACTTAAGCTTTACCTCATCGACATCATCAGTCGGCACCATGACCGCTCCGGAGCCGTTTTCTACCTTATACCTAATGCCTTGCGTATTCAGGACTTCAAGAATTTCGGACACATCCTTTTCACTAATTTCGGAAAACAAGCGCCCATAGGAAGGCTCTTGCGACCATAGGACAATAGCAATACCAATAGCGACACTAAAAGCTAGTCCGGTCATTAAACCAAGCTGACGTACTATCGTCAGCTCCGCCAGGCCTTTCACGGCGGGATGGGCATCGCTTTTCGCCATTAATGCCTGTTGAATACCTGTTGCTTCCGCCATCTTATTTCCGTTTAGTTCGCTCATTATCTAATCACAATGTGTTTTAATTACAGCCTGCCATTACATCGGCATATTCATGACATCTTTATAAGCTTCAACCAATTTATTTCTGACCTGAAGCACGGCCTGAAAGGAAACATTCGCTTTTTGTGTTTCCACCATTACCTCCGCTAAACTGAGGTTAGATGCGCCGGTTTCAAAGGCTTCCACCATTTTTCCGGCCCTTTGCTGGGTGTCATTTACAGAAGCAAGTGACTGTTGAAGTAATGACGAAAAATCAGTGCTTCCGCCTGCTTCCTGAACCGGCCTGCCCGCAGCTTGCAGCGACATTGCCCGCATCTGGTTTAAAACCTGGTTCACATTGATATCACTCATGGGTTTTCCTTACGTATTTTGATAGTCAATAACCACATGCATAATTGATGCCATGTTTTGGCACAGGCGGGAAAGCCTGAATTCTCTTGCCTTGTCGGCTTAATCAATGTCTATTGTTCTAGTTGGTTGACGGGAATCCGTCAAAAATATGACACTCGCTTGATTTCTTCATTGATGCCAAGACACATCTCTTTATGTGCAAGAATAATTGCCGGAATCAGTCATCGAGCCTGACTGGTTTTTATTTCCTAAATACAAGGCCAATGATTGGGGGATTGCATTTACGACTTTAACGCTCTAAATCGTACTTACGTAATTTTTCAACCAGTGTCGTGCGGCGCATATTCAAGCGTTTAGCGGCATGCGCTACCACGCCGTTGCATTCATTTAATGCCTGGCGTATCAAGTCGCCTTCCATAACAGTCAGATATTCCTTCAAATCTATACCCTGCACAGGTAAATGGGCTAAGGCTGGTGACAGATTGTCAACGTTGTCATTAACTTCCATTTTTTCCAGCGGATCAACGGCACCTATATTAACGGTTGGTGCAGTAATGCCTATTTCGTCCGGCGCTATATATTGTCGATATTTTTCAGGTAACTTAATCACATCTACCTGTTCATCTGGGTAAATGATAGCCATTCTTTCAATCAAATTGGCCATTTCCCTGATATTACCCGGCCACTCATATTGCATCAAAGCGGCCAATGACGCCTTTGTAAAGCTTACTGAACCACGACCAGCATCTTCCATACAAGCAACAATATCCTCCACCAGCAAAGGAATAACTTCAGTCCTGTCCCTCAGGGGGGACAGCTCAATAGGAAAAACATTCAACCGATAAAACAGGTCTTCCCGAAACCGGTTCCCTTTTATCTCATCTCCAAGATGCCTGTGCGTTGCCGCAATAACCCGAACATCACAATGCCTGGTTTTATTGCTGCCCACGCGTTCAAAAGTACGTTCCTGCAATACACGTAATAACTT
>PMDM01000298.1 GCA_003155565.1 Methylococcaceae bacterium
TTATTTCATGCACGTTACTTAGTGATTTTTATAAACCTTCGAATGCTTTTCCACTGCGTAACAAAATGAACCATTCACAACTTCACGCATTCTTCGTGCAGATAGGCTTGATGTTAGCGGTCGCCTGGTTATTCGGCTATCTGATGAAAAGACTTGCTCAGCCAGTCGTGCTAGGCGAATTGATAGGCGGCATTCTGCTAGGGCCGACACTACTGGGAACCGTCTGTCCCGATGCCTACGCCACGCTGTTCCCGATCGACAAAACCATCGCTGCGAGTATGGATGGCCTGCTTAAAGTGGGGATGCTTTTCTTCATGTTCGCGGCTGGACTGGAGATCAATCTCGTCCATTTCCGTCAGTGCAAATTCACCATCGCTTCAACCAGTGTATTGGGTGGGGCGTTGCCGTTTGCGCTGGGTTTCGGTATGGTTTTGCTATTTCCAGAGCTGTGGGGACAAAATGACCGTCCCATGCTGCTCGCCCTGTTCATGGGGACAGCATTGTCGATTTCAGCCCTCCCTGTGATTGCCCGAATACTGATGGATCTTAATTTGATTGGCACAAGAATCGGGATGACGATCATGACCTCTGCGATGATTAATGACTTGGTCGGCTGGTCATTGTTCGCATTCATATTGCGTAATTTGGGGCAAAACAATCCCGCTGAAAATATTCTTTCCACCCTGGCCCTTGTGCTTGCATACGCTGCATTGATTATGGGAATCGGGCGCTGGCTGGTACAACCCTTTCTGTGCCGTATTCGTTTTTCCCAGGATTGGCCGGGAGGATTATTGACCTTTGTCGCGTTGCTGGTTATGTTGGCGGCAGTCGGCGCAGAAAAAATCGGTATTCACGCCATTTTCGGCGCCTTTCTGGTAGGTATGGCATTGGGTCAGAGCCAAGGTCAGGATCCTGAGCAGGAAAAGCAAATCTACTCTATGATCCAGCCTTTTGCCCTTAACTTTTTTGCCCCGCTTTATTTTGTTTCCGTAGGGCTTAAGGCGAATTTTTTCAGCCAGTTCGATGGCATCCTGGTGCTGGTGGTATTCCTTATCGCCTGCCTGGGTAAAATTCTGGGCGCAAGCCTTGGCGCTCGGCTCGGTGGGATGTGCTGGCGAGAGGCGCTATCTGTCGGCATTGGCCTTAACGCCCGTGGAGCTATCGAAATCATCTTGGCATCAGTCGCACTGGAACATCAGCTAATCGATCAACGCATCTTCGTAGCCCTGGTGGTGATGGCGTTCGGAACGTCCATCATCAGCGGTTCNNCTGTTGAAGTATAAAAATTGACGATATAGTCGTCACATCGCGTTGGCTTCTTCGTGATTGGCATAATCCTGTTGCCCTGTAAGCCATATTGGACGCCATTGTCCAGCCGACGATCTTGCGTGAATGCAAATCCAGTACAGCCACCAAGTCCACCCAAGCCTGATTGGCGGCCGTCTGTTTAAAACCTGCGATTCAGCACATTATTAAACCAGCAGCTTTACTACACGGTGACAAGGAATTGCCAGCGCCAGTTTATTGGCAGCACAGGCTTCGGCGACTGCCCGCACAGACTTTGGTGAGCCGATTTGATTAGTGATATCACCATAACTGACCGTGGAGCCAACAGGAATAGCCTACAATGCTTGCCACACCCGCTGCTGAAAACGTGTTCCCTGAATGTCGAGTGGCAGGTCAAACACTTCAATAAAGCCGACTATTTTGGCGGTGAGCTGTGCAACACCGTCATCAGTACCTATTAAATTAGCGTTCGGAAACGGGTTCTGTAACTCGTGCGCCAGTAGTTCTGGATTATCCCCTAATGAGATTGTACAAACACCACGCGCACTTTTCGCCACCAAAATCGATCCCAGAGTACACTCGCCAATCGCAAAATGGATGCCGGTGTTAGCGCCGCCGACGTGGTAATTGGGTGCTGCCATATATTTTGGTTAGATGATTCATAAAACTCATTGCTGGAATGATAGCCGACGTTATGTAATTCAAAGCCATTACTATCCATTTAAAAGCAAAAATGAGGGTTTTCTTTCATGTAAAACCCTGCTTGACAATCTAAATATTCAGTGATATTTGCAAAATTCAGATGCGTATCATAAAAAAAGGCATGGCATCTTTGTTAAATTATAGAATGCGTTCTTGTGATTTGAGTAAACAAAGCAACATCTTCGATTCGAAGCGAACACATGATACAATGATAAGATAATTGAATGCCGGGTAAGTACGCCTGAACCTAGAAAAATCAGTTGGGCCTTNNGAAGCATAAACGGACTACAGCACACCTCAACCGATTTTTTTAGGCTGAATGGTAAAGGCCATGGCAATCTGTGCGTTTTCGTCCGGTAGAAAACCATACCAGGGCTTTCAACTGGTGTATTGTTAGTTTTAGGGATTAATGTCAAACTTCGCGAAAGAAATCATACCTGTTAATCTCGAAGATGAGATGAANNACGCCATGAGCGTCATCGTAGGACGAGCCCTTCCAGATGTTAGGGACGGCTTAAAACCTGTGCATCGCCGTGTGCTTTATGCGATGAATGAAGCGGGTAACGATTTCAATAAGCCCTACAAAAAATCTGCCCGTATCGT
>PMDM01000118.1 GCA_003155565.1 Methylococcaceae bacterium
GCCTTTCGACAGGCTCAAGGCGAACGGAAGTTAAATCTTCATAAGGCCGAATCAATAGTTTTCCAGGATTCACCAGATTTTGGCAATCTCCCTAAATCGTCAATCACGGTTATGCAATGAGGAGGCTTATCAGCCCAATCCCACAATACCAGGTTTAGATTTTCTTTATGGCATCCCGACGCAAAGCTTTGTACGATCACACCGACGAAACCCATTTCATGCAGTTTATCGGCAAGTGTCCAAGTAGGCGCTTCCTTACCTTGAGTTGCCATGTATTCCCAGGCACAGGCTAAATCGGCTTTCGTTAGACCCAGTGTCTTTAATGTTTTTTCTTGCGTCAAATCGACTAAGTCGGTGCAACTGGCTTGATAAGCCACCAAGGTCATGGGTTGTGGTTTGAACGGGAAGCCTTGCTGGGCTTCCATCCATGCAGTGGTTGGGTCAAGTGAGGTGTATAAGGCGCTTTTGCCAGGGCGGTTAAATCGTCCGCCATGCTTTTTTGCCCCTTCCCCAGAGAGTGGTTGATATGACCACATGGGGTGGTGGGCACGATAAACGATTCCTGAAAACTCAGTAGCCGGTATTTTCAAGCATAGCCGCCGTCGGCAATTCGGGAAAGATAGGCTTTAACGGCATCGGCACGACCCTCTTTGACGAGGTCTTCAGCCGTTTTATCCCCAAAAGAAGTTAAGGGCTGAGACCTAAACCAAGCAAAAGCCCGTCCTGCACCACCAGACCAGTCTGCCACACGGTTGATAATTTCTACGGTGTCCCTTAACCGGGCTTGCGTTGGCTTACTTTTGGCCCGGCTACTTTTGGAAACCGAATCGCGTGATAAGCCAGTTACTTCCGCAAGGTCGCTTTGCGTAATATGCAAAACGTTGGCCAATGCGCTGGCAGCGACTAACCCATCCTCATTGATTACTGTACGTAAAAATTCTAAACTGCCCATATGCCTCAAATAATGCACCTATATATGGCATTATTGTAAGGCATATTTTTCATAATTCAAGACAACCTGTAAAGAAAATTTTGCTCATCCAACTATTTTGTTTTTTACTTCTTTAGGCTTTTGTTTGTTATTTCATGAAAACAAAGTAGGTCACGAGACAACAAATATAAAATGCAAAATAAAATATACTATTAATATCAATAATATAGACTATTTCCCTATTGCAGACCGTGGCTCATATCAACCAACGCCGTGAAGATCGGCCAAAACCCGACATTCGCACCACAACAAATGAAAGCAAATGCAAGGCTCTCAACCTTCAGTAATAGTTAAAAAACAGCCATCGTAGTAATATTTTGCGAGAACATCTTAATTTTGTTACGCTTCTGCTGAAATTTTCCTTGAAGGAGTACACGGAAGCGTANNTTCGGCCATAGGAGACAACACTTGGTACATGAGTCGCCATTGGAATGGGATCAGCTCTTTATAGGCCGCGATCAAGACTTGGTCTGGCTAAAAAGGTTGTGGACTGAGGTCAAAAGATCAGAGCCGCGTCTTTGCGTACTGCGTGGCGAGAGCGGTTTCGGCAAGACCAAAATCATCCAGAAGTTTTATAGTGACATCAGTTCCAGCACATTAGACGACCCCAACCACTACTGGCCTGATACCCTACTAAAAGAGCAAAACAACCTAAAAATCAACCCTAGCCATAGCCATTTTAGCGATTCAGTTGAAATCCCCTGGCTGTGGTGGGGCTTGCGGTGGAACGATCCCAGTTTGCGCAACCAACATGAAATGATCTCTTGTGGGCTATTGACTGGCCTGGATTATCTAAAACCTCACCAGGAGGCGCTAATAGCCTATGAAAGCCGTAACAAACTCCGCAATAAAGTGGCGGTAGAGGGCGCTCTCGTAGCGGTGAACATTGTCTCATTGGGTACGGTAGGCGCAATAGCCGGTGCCTTAAAGTCATTGTATGACTTTAAGCAAATGTACCATGAAGAAAAGCTTGCCCAAAAACAGGAGCAGCTAACGGTCGAGGAACGGCAAAAGCACGCTATTTCGCAGCGTCTTGAAATCTTGATGGATTTTTTTGAGTCATTGTTCAATGCAAAGCTGGGCAAATCCGCCTTACCCGTCATCTTGGTGCTCGATGATGCCCAATGGATCGATGCCGATACCACCCGGTTTATGGCGGAATTGCTGGACCAGGCGGTCAAGCAGCAATGGCCTTTATTAGTCCTGGCAACGCATTGGGAGCAGGAATGGAATATCAGTGATAGCGCACGTGCGTCAGATAAAATACCGACACTGTACCAACAACTCTCCACCCGCTATCCAAATACATGCAGCTTGCGCGACATTGACCGGATGGAGGGGCTTGATGCGATTGTTAAAGCAGCTTTTCCGGGCTTAACCGACGAGCAAATACAGTTCCTGTGCGAGCGTGCCGACGGCAACCCGCGTTTGTTACACGAAATCGTGCTGGAGCTCATCGGCGAACCCTATTATTTTGAACAACAAAACCAACAATTGGCATTGACCCCTGATGCCTTAACAGAAATGCGGAAAAAAAGCTTTGCCCTGCATCATGTGCAAGAACGCCGTTTCCGCAACATGAACCAAGCCTTGCAATCCTTGCTGAGTTACGCCAGTTACCAAGGCATGCGCTTCATAAAAGACATGGTATTGGAACTGGCCACCGTATTGGATAGCCAACAAACGCCGGATAGCACTGAACGGACCTTCGCCAGTGCTATCCGACCTTATGCCACCATTTTTGAATCATCCGCCGTGCTGTATGAATTTAGGCACCGGGTCTTTTATGATTTGGCGAAAGCCCGGATCGACAAATTCCCAAGCTTAGAAAAAACGATTGTCGATGCCTTAACCAGCATCGGCAGCCATTGGTACCAAAGCAGAAAACATGAAGCCTTGGCACTGGACGAAAGGGAATCCTTTTACTTACTGCTGCTTAAATTGTTGGCATTCCAGCCAGCAGATGCAAAATTGCAACGCGCTGTGTTAGTAGAATTACTGGTGCTTTATCAGGAAGAAAGCCACTTTGCCAAGGCTGTGCCCTGGCTGGGCTTGTTGGAGACCTTAGTTACGGCAGAATCAGGACATACGCTCTCAGAAATCCCCTTTTGGGGGCAATATTCTTTGATTGGACTGTTAAAGGAACTAAACCGCTGGCCATTAGCGGAGTCGTTGGCACAGGCACTGCTGATAAATTCCAGGAATCATGCGGAAGCAGAGCCTGAAAATGAGGAAAGACAAAGGCAATTAGTGGTCATACAGTCGTTGAAAGGCGACCTCGATTTAGTACAAGACCGATTACCGCAGGCCTTGGAAAATTATCGAAGTGCATTAGCGACCTTTGAACTGCTGATCCAGCGCTATGGCGAAACTGCCGAGCGGCTGCGCGACGTGTCGGTCACCCAAAACAACGTCGGCGGCATCCTGGC
>PMDM01000044.1 GCA_003155565.1 Methylococcaceae bacterium
AGTATAGGATTCACCTTTACGGCGCAGTTGAGCAATTCGTGAATCCTGAAGTGGCAGAGATGAGCAAAGTGCCATTACCTGACGGATTTAGACCGTTAACAAAAGTCTCAATCCCCGGTGTGCTTGTCGCTGCCATACCCTCAATACTGAATGCAGTAGATACAGGTGGAACTGTCGAACTTTGTCTTCTAAGTCCAATACCTTGCGTACCGCCGCTGCCCGCGCTGGTATTCCCTGAAATATCAAGACAAACTGCCTCAGAGTTAAAAGATGTATTATTGCCGGAATCCACTCTTATGCCAGGACGAACACCTGTTACCGGTGCGGCAACATTGTTGCCACGGATACCGTAATTCGCCAACCCGCCGGTACCGCGAGTCACCAGCAGGATGTCGTTACCGTCGGTTGCGCTGATGTTATTGTTTAAAGCTGTCATCGAGAGCACAGGCGTCCAGGCAGTACCGCCGGAAACTCCATTACCTCCGCCGATACCTTGCGAAGCCAGCGAATTGTTAGATACGATTACGTTATTGGCCGATGCCACCGCCATATCGGTAAAACCGTTATTACCGACCAAAATAGCGGTTCCCGTCATATTGGTCAGCGGATTGGCTACCGTGCCATTATTTGAAATATTGGCATTGCCACGGCTACGTGATATGGCACTACCGCCCGATACGGCATAAATGATTGCACTCGTGTTGAGCCGGTTTGCCGAAGTTTCACCCCTTATAGTGTTACCCGTAATCGTAATAATATTGGAAGAATCGTTCGGAATACCCGCTGTCGCGCCCGGTCCTGCCGTATTGGCATTACTGATATTGACCTGAATACCCGCACCGGAAGGAAAATTAGAAATATCATTGTTAGCGATGGTGGCATTATTCAAATTAAATCGGGTTGACGTATTGCCGATACCGACCAATTTGATGCCGTCTCCATGCGAGTTAGCGCTGTTGGTAGAACTGGTGATGGTATTGCCGGAAATATTGGCATTCGTCACCGCGCCATTGTCGGATTGGATCTCCAAGCCGCTTTCGAAGGCGTTAGTCAATGTGCTACCAGTCACCGTCAACGTACCGGATATGTTGTTCCCGAACTGCGGTGTGATACCGAGGCCGTTGAAAGAAATATTGGATTCAAACTGTGCGTTGCCGGAATTATTGATCGTCCCATTAGTAAAGCTAAAGTTGGTAACCAAAGTACCGTTAATGCCGCTGTCTCCCGTACTCTGAATATTCATTTGATCCAGCGACACGTTCTGGGTACTTGTCAACGAAATACCCGCAGCGGTAGTGTTTTGGATCGTACCACCTGAACTATTATTGGTGAAGCCAGCATCGCCGCTTACAGTCAGGCCGCCGTTAGTTCCGGTAGTGTTCAAAACAACACCATTGGCGGCGCCATTGGAGGAGATACTGCTGAATTCTAAGTTATTTGCACCAATAGTTGTGTTAGCGACATTAAGTCCTGTGCCTGTAGTGGTTGATAGCGCATTGACCACACCACCTTTCGCCGCAGGATTACAAGGATTTTCATCACAGACATTGACCGTACCGCCACCTGTTGCCGTGAACGCTGGGTTCGCACCAGTCGATAATGACATTCCACCTTGGAAGTTGACCGTGCTACCCGTATTGCTTGTGAGTGAAATACCTAGCGGTAAAGTAGGGCCAGTATTGGCATTGATGGCACCTGTAAAAGTAACGCTACCACTCGTCTTGCTAGCCACAGAAACAGGACGTTGTGCGCTATTAGCCTTTGTAATGGTACCGCCG
Organism: Methylococcaceae bacterium; assembly: GCA_003155565.1. Lineage (GTDB taxonomy): Bacteria > Pseudomonadota > Gammaproteobacteria > Methylococcales > Methylomonadaceae > Methyloglobulus. The sequence goes on from PMDM01000044.1 coordinate 1,779, forward strand.
TAGGTAATTACGCCAGCCCCACTAGTTACATCGAAAGCTGTTCCTGTTGCGCCGCTCAACGATCCGTTACCCAGGTTAACTGTCGCCCCTACATTGGTCAGGCTGACATTGTCCGTTCCTCCTGTTGAGGTCGTATTGCCCAGTGTGACCGTACCCGTAAGGTCGTTGAAACTCACAGCAGTCGCTGTCGTAGCCGACACATCGACCTCGGTCACGCTAACGCCTGTCGTAGCCCCAACAGGGTCTGTCAGTGCGGTGAGATTTGTCGTGGCTATGTTCAATCCACGGGCAACTCCACTGGAAGCAAGCATTACTGTGTTTTGCACGATAGGCCGTGTACCATTGATAGCGGGGCGGGCAATCGTACCTGTAGGCGGGGTAACACCAAACAGCGTATCAAAAGTTGTTCCTGTTGCCCCTTGTCCGATAAGTTGTTCGCCGCTGAGCATCACAAAGCTGTCGGTGTAAGTTCCTGCGAACACAAATATCCTGTCGTTCACGTTATCGACTGCACCCACGCTGCTTAGCGTTTGGAAGGGCTGGCTCAACGTGCCATTGCCTGGAGTGCTTGCCGAAGCATTCACAAACCATATCTTAGGGCCACTCACCGTAATTGAGATAGTGGCAGGGGCACTGGTGGCAGTTCCTGGGCAACCATTGTCTTGTACCGTGTAAGTGGCGGTCGCCGTGCCAGTAAAGCTTTGGTTAGGTTCGAAGTCGAATGTGCCTGCGCTGGCATTAAGGTTGGAGACCGTCCCGCCAGTACCGGAAGTCAGGCTTGCCACACTGAACGTGGGTGTGCAACCGTTGATCCCGCTATCGGGATCGGCGACACTAGCGAGCAGGCCACCAAGACCTACAACTTTCATGTGAGTATGGGCGCTATAGGCCGCTGGTGGAGTGACTACGGGCGGATCATTGACTGGATTCACGGTGATTGTGAATGTCTGCGTCGCAGAAGCATCTACCCCGCCATTGGCGGTGCCACCGTTATCCTGCACTCTAAGCGTTATCGTTGCCGTGCCGTTTTGGTTAGTCGTTGGTGTATAAGTCAGCACACCCGTGGACGAAACCGCAGGGCCAGCGCTAAACAGGGTTGGGTTGGTATTGCCTGTGATACTGAATGTCAGGGCCTGGGCTGTCTCGTTGGCCGGACCAGCGCTAATAGCCGTTGCCCAAGGATTTGGAATTGCGGTCTGTGGCCCCGCATCTTCGTTGACGACTTGGTCTGTGCCTTTGGTAAAGCTAGGCGCATCATTGACAGCATTAATAGTGATGGTAAAAGTCTGGACTACGGAGGTATCAACACCGCCGTTTGCAGTGCCGCCATTATCTTGCACCGTTACATCGAAGGTCGAAGTGCCGAAAGCGTCCGGGGCGGGGACATAAAACAGCGTTCCGCTGGTACTGACGGTGGGTTGACCGCCAACAGCGAAGAGGGCGGCGTTACTTACATTGCTGACAGTGTAGGCGAGTACAGCCTGAGCGCTCTCATCTGGATGGCCAGGGTTGAAGTTGGTTACCCAGCCAGTTACTGTTTGTGCAGCCGCGTCTTCGTTGACCGCAGGTGGGTTAGTCGCCGTAAAGCTCGGCTGGTCGTTCTTCGTATTGACCGCCAAAGCTACCAAGGCAGTATTGCTGTTTACCGAGCCATCGTTTGCTATGAAAGCGATACTGCGGGCGGTAGCACCGGGATTTTGCGAAGTATTATTGTAGCTGACGGTTTGAAGCACTTGTTGGTAATGTGCCACCGTGTCCGTACCCGTCAGGGTCAGGGTAGGGGCAGCAAAACTGGCAATGATGGAAGTTCCTGTCGTAACAGCGGCTAATGACTCCTTACCCACGTCCTGAATGTTGCTTATCGTGATAGTGGCTGATTCCAGGTTAGTGTCATTGGCATCTGTGGCTGTAATGGCATTGTCAAGCACGACTGCACTACCGTCTTCGGTGAAACTTGGGGCTGCTCCACTGGCCGTGAGGACAGGTGGTGCATTGAGTTGGATAGTGATGGTAGCATCATAGTTTATACTCGTCCCGCCGTCCCCATCCGTCAATACAAAACGGACGGTTCGATCAGTGGTGGTAGGTGCCGTAGTATTGGTGTTGATATAGGTGATGTTGCGCAGCAATGCACTCGTCGCTTCAGGGTTTGCACTGGCGTTGAGTGTGACGACGAGATTGCCGCCACCCGCTCCGCCACCGCTGAAACTTCCGATGTTAACGACACCTGTATTTGCTATGGGGTTGTAAGCAATGTTTGCGCCGCTCACGCTGATTTGGCCAGCAGCTATCCCTTGGTTGCGGATACCAAGCTGGTCTTCACCTGCAATGACTCCCACCGGAAGGGAAATGGTGAGTGTACCCGTATCGAAATTAAGCGAATCCGCATCGGTGGCAGTAGCGTTATTGCCCTGGTCGATCACCCGTGCCGGTTCGGTTTGGGAATAAGCGAGGGTGTCACCCGCCAGATTGTTGATGGTAGGGGCATCGTTAACTAGGTTGATGGTAATGCTGACCGTTGCAGTTGCACACAGCGGTAACAGCGGTGGCGGCGGGTTATCACATACTTGGTATACAAAACTATCGCTAATGGTTTCACTGCCGTTATGCGTGTAGCTGAAAGTGCCGTCGGTGTTGAGTGTGAGCGTGCCATTGGCCGGCCCAGATACGGGTGTTGTAGTTACTGACAGAGGATCACCCTCTGGGTCGCTGTCGTTAGCCAATACTGTGGTTGCCAGCATCGGGATTTTCAATGCGGTCACAGTGCCGCCCTCATCGACATCTGCGGTAGCGTCATTAGTAGCTATCGGCGCATCATTGACAGAGTTGACGGTTATTGTGAAACTTTGTGGCGCACTGATGTTGACGTTTGGTGACGTGCCGGAGCCGCTGTCAATGGCATGGTAGGTTATAGTGGCAGTGCCGTTTTGGTTTAGGGCAGGAGTGTAGCTTAGTGTGCCGATGGATGAGATAGTCGGAAGGGAAGAAAACAGCCCGGGATTACTGATTGGGTCTATGACGAATGAAACTGTCTGTAAGGACTCAATAGCGCCTGGACCAGGGCTTATGGCGGTTACAAAACCCAACACTATCTGCGGCCCTGCATCCTCGTTAACCGCTACTGGGTTGCCAGTTGTGGTGAAGCTAGGGGCATCGTTGATTTCATTCACCGCGATGGTGAAAGTTTGGCTTAATGTGGTGTCTACCCCACCGTTAGCAGTGCCGCCATTATCCGAGAGCGTTAAGGTAATTGTGGCTGTGCCGCTGGCATTGGCCGCTGGGGTGTAAGTTAATGCACCTGTAGTAGCATCAACGCTAGGAGGAATGCTAAACAGGCTAGCATTGGTGTTGCCCGTAATGTTAAACGTCAGCGTTTGGGCGGATTCATTGGCAGGACCAGCGGAAATTGCGGTAGCCCAACCCGGAATGGTTTGTGTTCCGGCATCTTCGTCTACGGTTTGGTCAGGCCCTTTGGTGAAGGCTGGCACATCGTTTACGGAGTTGACGGTGATGGTGAAGGTCTGCGNNGCAGAACCGTTGGCATTCAGTGCTGGCGTGTAAGTTAACACACCCGTTGGGGAAACTGTTGGAGCAACGCTGAAGAGGGTTGGGTTGTCGTTTACTGTGATGTTGAAACTAAGCGTTTGCCCCGTATCGCCTACCCCTTGCGATATGGCGGTTGCCCAAGGAATTACCTGCGCGGCGGGGACGGGGTCTTCGTTGATTGTTTGGTTAGGGCCTACGGAAAACGACGGCACTGCATTAGGTGGTTTGACAGTAATAGAGACGGAGGTTGGTGGAGTTGAATCTGCGTTAGCCACAGGAATGGGTGGATTGCCATTGACGCTGCCGTCGTTTGCATGATACGTAAAGCTGTCTGTGCCTTCGAATGGTACTGGAGTGGAGTTAGGGGTGTAAGTGAACGAACCGTCAGCGTTAAGTGTTAACGAACCATTGGCAGGCGATGTATCAATCACGGCGGTCAACGGGTCGTTATTGCCGTCGGTGTCGTTGGACAAAACCCCGGGCGGCACTCCAAGTGCCGTTACGGTCAGGGGTACGCCCCTGACCGTAGTATAGCTTTCGGGATTGGCCACTGGAGCAACGTTTGCCTTGACTTGTACTTGATCTTGGGCAGAAAGTACGCCGTCGGATACGCCTAAGCGCAAGAGGTACAACCCAAGCAAGTCAGGGGTGAAGCTAGGGTTTGCCGTGGTCGGCCCCGTCAAGTTGCTGGTGCTTGAAAGCGGCACGCTTACAAACCCCCATTGGTAGGTTAATGGGCCAGGGCCGGTGCCGATAGTGCTGGCAGAACCGTTGAGATTCACCAAGTCACCAAGTGGCACAACGATGTCAATTCCGGCATTCGCAATAGGCGGGGTAGTGAGCGCAGTAGTGACGATAACTTCGTCCTGGGATTTGGCTAGGCCATCATTGGCCTCAAACCCAAGCTTGTAAATCCCCGCAACATCAGGCGTGAATGAGGCTGTCGTGGTATTCGAATTGCTGATATTCGCGTCTTTTAGAGTGCTGCCTACGGGCAAGGGAGCTACAAAAAACCACCTGAAAGTCAAGGCGGCTGGCCCATTGTCAGGGTCTGTGGCACTGCCCACTAGGGTAACGGTAGTTCCAGTCAAAACGGATTGATCTGCCCCTGCATTGACGTTCGGGGGAACGTTGGCTGATGTTGCGGTGACGCGTACGGTATCGACATTGGTATGGACACCATCGGAAACCGCAAGCGCGAGTTCGTAAACACCGGCTACGTCCGGGGTGAAGTTGGGGGCGGCGGTATGGCTGTTGGCAAGCAGCGCATCAGTCATGGCGCTCGCAGCCGGCACGATTTGGAAATGCCAGGAAAAACTCAATAACGCATGTTCAGGATCGGAAGACTGCGACCCATTCAAGGTGACTGCTTGTCCACTCCTTGCATTGGTATCTTTTCCGGCATTGGCGATGGGCGGCAAGTTGTGACCACTAATATTGATGGATACACGTGCAACATTTGAAACCGCGCCGCTGTTATCTTTTACCTTATAAGTAAAGCTGTCACGCCCCAAGTAGCCTGAAGCTGGCATGTATGTGACGGTTCCGTCGCGAAGGTTGCGGATCCGTCCGTGCCCAGGTTTGGTAACGATCCGAACCGTGCTGGCGACAATTCGACCATCAGGATCGCGGTCATTGACGGTGAGATTAATGGTGATGGCGCTGTTCTTGGCCGTGGAAGCGGAGTCGTTTAAAGCTTTAGGACGTTTATTCGTAATACCTTGGCAAGCCGAAAGCGTGCAGCGAGATTTGCAGATACGCACGTCATTATTCGTGATCACGCCGTTTCCGTCCGCGTCCTTAGGATCAGGGCTCGTCGCCCGTCGACCAATGTCCACTACCTGGATGACGTATATGTCCCGATAATCAACATCACCGTCAGCATCGACGTCACATACGCCAGCCGATACCCCGAGGCTGGTTACGCTGAAGGCAAATACTATAAACCACAACACTAGGGATACTATTGTGTGTCGTTGAGGTGTCATACGCTTCATCCCTTCGGGTAATCCCGACTAACGTGTGTAAAACCGACCCGCCCATGCTAGCTTAGCTGTGGGGTAGGCAAATGTAGTTTATGCGTAGCTCGATCTGGCCTGGGTAATAAGATTGCCGCTATCTCCGCCACTTACCAAACATGCAGTTCGTACTCAGTGGTTGAAACCGACGGTTTTCATTGCCCCAGATTTACTCGTTGTCGAAAAATTACCTTATTGATTCGGCCTTATGAAGANNTTCGACAAGGCTCTCCTGAGTTTATCGAAGGGCTCAGCACGAACGGTTCAAACATCAACAGGCCGAATCAATAGTATAAATTATACATTCCTCAAAATAACGCTAACATAACGGGAAATAAGATACAAGTTCTTTGAATTAAAATTAATCTTATTTCCTTAAACAGGCCGCCACCAATAGTGGTAATCAATAATCAATGGGGTCGATTGATTTTGATTATATTTACCTTCAAATTAGTAAATTATGGCACAAGCATAGTTTTTATGTTGCCATTCGTCAAATCAGTTGCCGACCCCATTGATTGCCCAACATTGATTAATGTCCTTCGACAAACTCAGGACGAACNNGAGAACTTATTGAGATTGGTATAACACGTTGATTCCTTAAATCACGTTGTTAATTCAATAACGCTATATAGTCATTTTCGCTGATTACCTGAACGCCATTTTCCCTGGCTGCATTGAGTTTTGTTGCGCCCACGTCAGTGCCCGTTACCAAAAAATCAGTTTTTCCTGTCACTGAGCTGCCTACTTTTGCACCTAAGCGTTTGGCTTCTTTAATCATATCATCGCGTTTACCGTGCACCATCGTGCCGGTAAAAACAAGGGTTAAGCCGGCGATGGGGCTGGTTTTTTCTTGCTGTTCGGTAATCAATGGCGTTTGGATGAGGCTGAAACCTAGTTGATAAATTTTCAGGAAATCGTCTTTAATCAATGCCAAACACTCGACTACTGCTGCGCCTGTTTTTTCGGCAAAGCCTTCGATAAGGATGATGTCGTCTATGGTTAAGTTAAATATATCTAGCAGTCGATGATGTTGTAATAAGCGTTCGCAATTACCTAAGCCCATGCGGTAAATACCGAACGCGCCCAGGAAGCGCCAGTCTTCGATGGCTTCGGTTCGGCTGCGTCGGAGTTGGTCTAGCAAGTTTTTGGCAAGTTGGTTTTTTCCGTCCTGGCTGCGAAAACCCATCTCAATTAATTGTTCTAACGTCAGTTGATAAACGGCATAGACGGAGTTAACACCACAAGCATGAAGTTTCTCGATGGTTTTCTCGCCAAAGCCGTCATTATTGGCGAGTGTCCTGAAAAAATGTTCGATGGTATTTTCAATCTGTGCGGGACATTGGCTGGTATTCAGGCAATAGAGGTAATCGCTATCCCACACCAGCGCACTGCCGCAACTGGGACAATGTTCGGGGATTTGAGGTGGCTGCGGCGTTATCACTCGTTCAATTTTGGGGATGACCATGCCGCTACGGGTCAATTCGATCAATGTGCCTACGCCGATGCCAAGTTCTTTGACCATGCCGTAATGATGGGCGGTGGCACGGGAAATCATTGCGCCACTTAAGCGGGTAGGTTCCAATTCAGCGACGGGGTTTACGCGCCCGGAACGTGAGGTTTGCGGTGTGACCCGTAATACTTTAACTTGGGCGGTTTCCGCATTGCTCTTGTAGGCTATTTGCCAGCGGTGGTGATGGCGGGTTGCGCCTAAGTGTTGTTTGATGCGGTCATCGGTGACTTCAAAGACAACGCCATCAACATCGTAATCGACCAAGGTGTGTACCTTGGCAACGATAGTTTCAAAATCTGCTTTGAGTTCTGCGGACGAACCTTGCCAGTCCGGCAGTTCGCAAAAGGGGTAAAACACGGCGGCATGATTTTGTATAGCTTCCAAGGCATGAGGTTCCAAATCCTTTTCTTTGATGACACTGGCCTGGAAGTTTCGGGCATTTTCAAATGTATCGGCCAGATGGGTATTGAAATACGTTTGGTTGACGACGATTTCACCAGCACCCAGCCCACGTTTGCCACTGCCACCGACAATCATGCCGCGCTCGAACACGCGGGTTATATCCGTGCCTTTGCGACCATCACCACGGGTGTAAAACACCTGACCATCGTCGAATGCGGCGAAACCGTCCAACTTGGGCGTTGCCCGGAATATCAAGGTTTCTAGGTCAATTTCCAATTCTGTTGCGGCTTTTTCAATATTAGTCAGCCATTTCTCGATACTGTTTTTGGTGTAGGATTTTTCGGTGGAAAGCATTCGCTGCGGTAAGGTAACCGTTTTACCAGCAAACGCCTTTTCCGCTTCCACTGCATGTAGGTAAGGGTGGTCGGGATTTCGTCTTTCCAATTCAGACAGAAAGACCGAATCATAGACCTTATCAGGAATAAGCGGTTCACCGCTACGGTATAAGGCGTTGCAGATGTGCAGGAATGCCAACAGTTCTTCATCAGCCAAATCACTGGCTTGCGTTTGTCTGGCTATTGCTTCTATTTTTTCTGGATGTGCGCTAAGTGATGCTTGCTTTGATTCCCTGAGAATTCCCAGTTGGGCAGCGCTAAGCATCGGCTCGTTATAGGCTTAATAGGATTGCCTGGATAGTCGCTTCGGTGAGTGGCTGCCGTTGGTGATCCCAGATAACGCCATCCAGTTCTTTTGCCACTGTTTTTATGGTGTCTACAAAATCTTCAAATACGGTTTGGGCATCTTCCAAATCCCTATGCTGGAGATAAAACACGATGCCAGGGCAATTAAATGCCATCAGGTCTTCAACTTCTGGGAAAGTGCCGGGTTCAACCATGCAGGCAACACCAAAATCGACATCGCCGTGTTTGTTGATCCTTTCATACACCTTCAAATCGCCGTATTCAAGCCCCACCATTTGGAACGCAAGAACCAGATTGACACCATTAAAGCCTTCGTCAGCATTGGCTACGACACCAAACTGGATAATGTCCGGAATGGCAAGCCGCGAGTCGGGTTCCATGTCATCATCATCGAAGTCTTTGTTGAAGCCTTCATTGAAGCCATTATCCCAATCGGATTCTTCTTCCTCATCGAGCGTGTGCTTTGCTGCTCCCATCGGAATGATGTCAAAGTCGTCATTTTCAGGGTGGATTTTTAGCGATGGATCAATAGCGGTAGAAGAAGTACCGATGACCTGTTCATTTGTAAAAACGTCCGGATCCTGCTCTTCTCTTTGCCCTTTTATATAGCTCCACAAAATCATGCCGATAATGACCAGCAAGCCAGTGGCTATGATGACTATTCTTAAGAGTTCTTTATCCATTTAGTGTTCCGCCAGACTAACTGCTTCATCAATATCAACCGCTACCATCCGGGACACACCGGGTTCTTTCATGGTAACACCTGCGAGCTGCTTTGCAATTTCCATAGTGACTTTATTATGGGAAATATACAAGAATTGTATGGATTCTGACATATCTTCCACCATTTGTGAAAATCGGACAACATTAGCATCATCCAGTGGCGCATCGACTTCATCGAGCAAACAAAAAGGCGCTGGATTCAGCTCAAAAATCGAAAACACCAACGCGACCGCTGTTAATGCTTTTTCACCACCCGATAGCAAATGAATGGAGCTATTGCGTTTACCGGGCGGCCTGGCAATGATATTTACGCCCGATTCCAGTAAGTCGTCTTCAGTCAATTGCAGATAAGCTTGTCCACCGCCAAATAATTTTGGAAATTTTTCTTGCAAACCAGCGTTAATTTTATCGAAAGTTTCTTGAAAACGCAGCTTACTTTCTTTATCAATTTTGCTGATGGCTTGATCTAAGGTGTTCAGGGCTTCCGTCAGGTCGGCATGTTGTTCGTTGAGAAAATTCATGCGCTCGGATTGCGCTTGGAATTCCTCGATAGCGGTCAGGTTAATCGTGCCCAAGCGTTCAATTTGTCCGGTCAGCTCATCAACTTTACGTTTCCAGATGGGTTCTTCGGCATCTTCAGGTAAGGTAAGGAGTACGTCTTCGGCATTGGCATCAACTTCTTTAAGCTGCTCGTTGACGGTTTGCTGGCGGACTATACTCTCTTGCAATTCCATACGAATGGCATACAAAACCTCTTTTTGTTTCTCCAAACCCCTTTCTACACGAGCCTGTTGTTCCGATAATTGCGCTATTTGCGCTTCGATTTCTTCCAGTAACTGGCGTTGCGTTTTCAGTTGCGTTTCCAAAGCTTGCTTATCGCTCGAAAGTTGTTCAAGCTGCTTCTTTTCGCCGTCAATGGGGGCTAAGGTTTGCTGTAGCTTGTCTTTAAGTTCCGCAATGCGGTTTAACGACTGCTGTTGTTGCAGTTGCAAGCGTTCAATCTGCTTTCCGGTCAATGTTTCTGATGACCGTAACGATTCAAGTTGCGCCTTAATGCTATAAACCTGCTGTCTGGCTTCGTTGGCGGATTGCTCTGCTTGATGCAACTGACCTTGCAACTCCTGATTTAATCCTTCCAGGTTTTGCCGGTTGTCTTCCTGTTGTACGACTACGGTTTCTGCTTCGCTCAATAACGATTTAGCCGCTGCTAGTTTTTCAGCATTTTCTGATAATTCGTCAATAATATGGCTTTGTTCATTGTTGATATGCTCTAAGCGGCGCTGTTGCTGTTCAAGACGCGCTGAAAAAGCACTGGCTCCTGCCTGTTTTTGCGAGAGTTCTGTGCCCAATACATTATGTCGCTGTTGAATGGATTCGCGGTTGCTTTCGACTTCTTTCAGGCGCTGTTCGGCGGTCTGTGTGTGGTCTTCAACAGTTTCGATAGCGATGTGTAACTCTTCCTGCCGTTGTTTGAGCGAACATATTTCTTTTTCCCGTCGCAACACGCCGGATTTACTGTCTTTGTTATTCTTGACGCTTACCCAGCCATGCCCAAACCAAGTGCCATCTTGAGTGATGACCGATTCATAAGGTTTAAGCTGCAAAGCTAATATTCTGGCTGATTCGATATTCTCCGCGCAATAAATACCGGAGAGCAACGAGCTTAAGTCCCACGGGGCACTAAGCTTATCTATCAGGCGAATAAACGAATTCGACGATTCATTGAAAACTTTAGTGCCAGTTTCGAATAAGGTTAACGAGCTGTCGTGCAGTTGATGCAGTTCGGGTATGAATGCCTCGGCATTATCGGTGCATATCGCTTCCAAGTTACTGCCCAAGACAGTTTCAACCGCATTTTCCCAACCAGGGGAAACTTCCAGGAATTCCGCTAAACGCTGGTTGTTAGCTAAGCCCATCTGATCCAACCAATCGCCCAGCTTCTTGTTATCCTTACCCATCGCATGTTGTTGCAATAGTTCCAAGGAGGTAATTTTGCCTTTGACATGCTGTATTTCAGAGCGATGGGTATGCAATTCATTTTGAGATTGCTTGACCTGTTCGCGTAAGTCTTGAATTTGTTGCCGATGTTGTTCAAGTTGCTCGTGAAAATCAGCACGTTGGGTTTCAATGATGTCGATGGCTGTGGTTAACGATTCGATCTCGCTTTGAAACTCGTTGGCAGATAACTCGCTGCTTTCACTGTGCAATTTGTCCATGCGAACTTGCAACTGCTGGTTTAAGCTATCCAACTGGCTGATTTTTACCCGCTGAATTTCCGCTTGTTCCCTGAATTTAGAGCTTTCCGTGCGGTAAGTTTCCCACTGCTCTTGCCAAGTGCTTTTTTGCTGTTGGTATTCACGGTAAAGCTGCGTAGTTTCCTGTTCGCGCTCATCGGAAGTTTCTAGCGTAGCTTCTGTTTCCAGAATAGACTGTTTAATGGTTTCCAAAGCCAGTAGATCAGTCTCTATTTCGTTGCGGGAGGTGTCTGCCTGCTCTTGGGAACGTTTAATTTCCTGCAAGGCTTCTTCGTGACTGGTTTCAGTGTATTTGATGGTCTGCTCAAGGCTGCTGACCTCTGCAACTGCCGTATAGTAATCGGCCTGAATTTTGTCTAAAGCTTGCTGCTGGGTTTTGTAAGCACCGCGCTTGGTCTCGATTGTCGTGTTCAGGTCACGCAGTTGCTCAAACAAACGGTTATGCTCCAACGCCACGCCTTGCAACTTGGCTTCCATGTCCTGGGCGGCTTGGTGATAGATATTCCAGCGCATGGCCAGCAATTCCAGCTTGAATTGGCGTTCCTGCTTTTTCAGTTCGGTATATTTTTCGGCTTTTTCGGCCTGTTTTTGCAGATGCTTGATTTGCTTATCGACTTCATCACGCAAGTCATCCAGGCGTTCCAGGTTTTCCCGCGTGTGCTTCATGCGGGTTTCGGTTTCACTGCGGCGTTCCTTGTATTTGGAGATACCCGCCGCTTCTTCAATATGGACGCGCAATTCATCCGGCTTGGCTTCCACCATTCTAGAGATCGTGCCTTGCTCGATAATAGCGTAACTTCTGGAACCTAAACCCGTACCCAAAAATATATCGGTAATATCTTTGCGGCGGCATCTTGCGCCGTTCAGGAGATATAAGGACTGACCATCACGGCTGACCTGACGTTTGATAGCAATGCTGTTGTAATGGGCATACTCACCGCCAATCTTGCCTTCGCTATTATCGAAGACCAATTCTACCGATGCTGTGCTTACTGGTTTGCGGGTGGATGAGCCGTTAAAGATCACATCCGCCATACTGCCGCCGCGCAAATGCTTGGCCGAACTTTCGCCCATTACCCAACGTATCGCGTCGATGATGTTGGATTTACCGCAACCATTGGGCCCGACGATAGCCGTCAGGTTGCCATGAATGGGTATGACCGTTGGATCAACGAAGGACTTAAAGCCTGAAAGTTTGATTTTTTCCAGTTTCATAACTGGTAGAATAGTCCCTTAATTGAATGAAACTTATAGAATAAGATAAGCGCAGTATTATTAACGATTATGACTACAAAACCAAGTAAAGACCTGGAAACTTTCCCCAACCCGCAGCCAGGCCGGGATTATACGATACGGATTACCATTCCTGAATTTACTTGCCTGTGCCCGAAGACCGGGCAGCCGGATTTCGCCACAATCACCATCGAATATGTTCCAGCCAGCTTATGCGTGGAGCTTAAGGCACTCAAATTGTATATGTGGTCGTTCCGTGACCAGGGCGCATTTCACGAAGCCGTTACTAACGAAATGCTTAACCATATCGTCAAAGCTATTGCCCCTAACTTTATGCGGATTCGCGCTGAATTTAATGTGCGCGGCGGCATTTACACCACCGTGATCGCCGAGCATAAGAATCCTGCCTGGAAAGCGCCGGATTTAGTCAATCTTCCCTAATTTTTCTACCGAAATAATCCATGAACTTCAAAGACGCACTGACCACCTTGCCGCAATACATTTTGCCACAGCATACCTTATCCAAGTTGATGAGCACTATTACGCATTCGGAAAACAAAGCCCTCAAGAACTGGTGTATCACCACTATTATCAAGCATTATGGCGTAAACATGGACGAGGCGCAGGAACAAAACCTAGATGCGTTCAAGAGCTTCAACCATTTTTTTACCCGTGAGCTAAAGCCGGAAGCTAGGCCCTTAACCACGGAAAAAAACGCCGTCGCTTGTCCTGCCGATGGTTCCGTCAGTCAAGCGGGCAACATCACAGACGGCAAAATTTTTCAAGCCAAAGGCATGTCATTTTCTACTGTAGATTTGTTAGGCGGCGATGCCGAACGTGCCAAGCCTTTTGAAGACGGCGTATTTACGACGATTTACCTGTCGCCAAAAGACTACCACCGCCTACACATGCCGCTAACAGGTACGTTAAAGGAAATGGTGCATATTCCAGGCAAGTTGTTCAGCGTAAACACCGCAACTACCCGCTCCGTACCCGGCTTGTTTGCACGGAATGAACGGGTTGCCGCCATTTTTGATACCGAGGCAGGGCCAATGGCATTGGTACTGGTGGGCGCTATTTTTGTTTCGAGCATTGAAACCGTCTGGCATGGCGTAGTCACCCCGCCTAGCGCCCCTTCTGTGGGAACTTGGTACTATCCAAAAAATCCCCCTACGTTGAAAATGGGTGAAGAAATGGGGCGCTTCAATATGGGTTCTACGGTTATCGTCTTGTTTGGCAAAAATAAGGTCCAGTGGGAAAGCGAATTTAAGGCTGACCAATTGGTGAAACTTGGGAAGATGGTTGGCAAAGTACTTGTTTAATGGTTTTATAAGATGCAGTAGAGCCATAGGATGCGCTGAACGAAGGGATGCGCCTCGTTCCTCGGCACATCCTATCGCACTGGCTTCCTGCACCACTGCGTTGTAAGTAAGGATTTTC
>PMDM01000448.1:0-764 GCA_003155565.1 Methylococcaceae bacterium
CATCGGAACAGAGCAGGAAAATATCGTCTAGTCTTATTTCCTGCCAAGACATTGGAGCATTAGGCTTCCCTTAAAAAGGGCTTTGTAAAATTTTTTTTTTATGTGATGATGCCATCAAAATTTATTTTTTGTGATGGTATTGCCAAAATAAAGAGAGGGAAGATGCGCTATAAATTTTGGATGGCCTTGAGCCTTTTTTTGATGGTCTTTTCCGCCTATGGTCGTCGATATGAACCAGGAGACGAAGGAGGGTTGAGACCAAGCACCAAACCGTTATCAGTACCTGAGCAAATTCCGGAATCACCCGGCATTGCTGTTCCACAGAAACCTCAGCAGAAATCATCCGCGCAAGAAAAGGGAAATAATGACCAAAAAAGAATTGAATTAGATCAAATCAAATTTGAAGGCCATAGCGTTTTTTCGACCGAAGCGTTAAACGGCCTTGCAAGACCTTATTTGCATAAGCGGGTTAGCGTTGATGAACTAGAAGAATTACGCCGTTTAGTGACACACTACTATATCGATAAAGGCTACATCACATCGGGAGCAACCTTTCCAACAAACCCGATTCAAGGCAAAACCTTGAGGATAAAAATTGTTGAAGGCCGATTGAGTGAAGCCAACATCAAAGGCACGGGCTGGTTGCGCGACAGCTATGTTAAAAACCGCTTGATTCCCGATCAAAACGCACCGTTAAATATGAACAAACTTCAGGATCGGTTTAGGCTGTTGTTGACTGATCCCTTGTTCGATCATTTGAATGG
>PMDM01000448.1:792-11748 GCA_003155565.1 Methylococcaceae bacterium
TCGGCGCTAATGGCTGGATTCGTAACTTGACCGGGCAAGGCGATTTAATCGATCTAACTTTCCTATCGTCAGAACCGACGGGTGGCAAAATGTTGCAATATTCAGGCAACTGGCTGATGCCTCTTGGTGATTATGGCACCAAAGGCTACTTCTCATTTAGCCGATCAAATGCATCAATCATCGAAGAGCCATTGGCTAGGCTTGATATTAATAGTCAGAGCTTTTCGGTCGAGGGTGGGCTCAATCAAATTCTGATCGACAATCTTCAGCGGCGTTTAACGTTTGGGGTTGGGGTCGGTTTCAAGCAAAATGAAACTACCTTGCTAGGTCTGTCCATTCCGTTCTCACCTGGACTAAGAGATGGGAAGTCTCAGGTATCATTCGTACGTATTAACCAGGAATATATCGAACGTTGGGAAAAATTGGCGGTCGCGTTCCGTTCCACTTTTAGCGTTGGGCTGGACTCGTTTGGCGCGACGATCAATGCTAATCCCAAGAATCCCGACAGTGATTATTTTGCTTGGCTAGGACAAACCCAAGGCGTATGGCAATTGCCCTATGCACAAAGCAGCCTGGTTTTCAAAGGCACGGTGCAAGTCAGCAATGATCCGTTGTTACCGTTAGAACGCATAGCCGTGGGCGGGCGCTATTCGGTGCGCGGTTATCGTGAGAACCAGTTAGTTAGGGATAACGGTTATACCAGCAGTCTCGAGTTGCATTTTCCTNNTCGATCATGGAGCTGCGTGGAATAATGTTGATACGACATCCGCGAATCCAACCACGCAAAACCTTTACTCGACCGGGATTGGCTTTCAATTTCAGGCACCCCATTTCGGCGGCGAATTTTTTTGGGCGCACCACCTGGAAAACGATACAATCCGTCAACATGGCAACCTGCAAGACGACGGCATCCATTTTCAGGTACGTGCAGATGCATTCTAAGAGGCATAAATGATAAACCGTTTCTTTGATATTCTTCTGGTTGCCGCGCTGATGAGTGGTTTTACTCACAGCGTCGAGGCTAAAATGTCTAAGGACTCTTTAGTGCGTGCCAATACCTATCTGGAACAAGGGCAATACTTGCTTGCTCTGCGTGAAGCGAATACCGTTTTACAGGATGCTGAATCAAAACCCGAACAATCGCGAGTATATGGCTTGCTTGGCAACATCCAATTACAGATGCACCGGTATAATGAGGCGGAACAATCGTTGCTGCAAGCCTACGATATGGCGGAAACGCCGCTACAAAAAGCGGATTATGCCAATAGCTTAGGGGTGCTTTACCATGAAACGGGAAATAGCGCCAAGCAAGATCAATACTTTAAATCGGCACTCCAGCTTGCCGGAACAGATGCTTCCCTGTCGTTGAAAATCAAGCTGAACCGGCTGCAAAGCCAGGCCGATGCCGAGATGCTGGCCCAAGCGAACAAGCTGGTCGCCGAAATCACTGCAATCGGCTCGCCTGTTGAACGAACCCGATACTATGTGAATCTGGCAGCCGCCGTTAAGAAGCGTGGGCCAGAAGGAGTGGCGATTGCTCAAAACGCCTTGGAGAAAGCCCAAGCGGATAGCAGCAAGATAGACGACAAACACTTGCGCCTGGAATTACTGGATAGTCTGGCTGAGCTTTATGAAAACCAAGGCCAAGATCAGCGTGCACTGGATACTAGCGAACAGGCATCAGTGTTATCAGAGCAAATGGATNNGATTCTGATGAGGTTATGGTCAGTCTCGAATGGCGCAAAGGCAGAATCTACCAAAAACAAGGCAAAGACGATTATGCGCTGGCGGCGTATGGCAAAGCGGTGGATAACATCCAGGCCATCCGCATGGATATTCCGGTTGAATACCATGACGGAAAATCGTCATTTCGCGAAACTCTAGAGCCAGTATATTTAGGCTATGCCTATCATTTGCTCAAAAAAGCCGGCCATCAGGAAGGTGAAGCCAAGCAAAAGACCTTGTTACTGGCCCGTCAGACCGTCGAACAAATCAAGCAGACAGAGATGGAAGATTTCTTCGGTGGCCGCTGCCTGATCGAAGGTTTTCAGCGCAGCGAACTGGAAACTTTTGATACTCATGCAGCCGTGTTATACCCCATCATCTTGCCGGATAGGCTTGAACTATTGGTTAGCTTCGGCAAGTCTATCCGCCAATATACCGTTTCGGTGCCGCAGGACCGTATTCGCGAAGAGGCGGAGACATTATCCGACACTCTGCGCAACGGTAAGGCAGCATTCTGGAAGCCGTCCCGAAACCTTTATCAGTGGCTTATTGCACCGCTTGAAAAAGATTTGGCGGCTGAAGAGATCAAGACCCTAGTGGTAGTCCCGGATGGCGTATTAAGGTTGGTGCCCTTCTCGGCGTTATTTGATGGACAGCATTATGTACTGGAAAAGTACGCCGTTTCTGTGTCGCCAGGGATGAGTTTGATGGGCCACGGCCAAGACGCAAAATCCCGCACCTACCGGTCGCTTTTAGCAGGGCTTAGCAAACCGGGTCCCGTGGTCGAAAAACTACCACTGCCGATGATAAGTGCAATATTAGAACCGGGATCGGAAGAAACCGTCGAACGCAAATTACCGATGACGAGGGGGCTGTCGAACGGACAAATGCGCGACATAAAAAAACGCGAAGCCGGCGCAAAGGCTGAGAGCTTGCTCAGACAACCTGGTGCGGAGGAAAAACTTAAGGAAACACTCAGTTTGCCGGGTGTCGAAAACGAGTTGAACAACCTAAAAAAAGCTGTAAAAAACACCACCTTGCTCAACGAACAATTTACCGTGGACAATTTCCATCAGCAAGTCTCCGGTGACGAACCCTATGAAATTATACATATCGCCTCACACGGTATTTTTTCATCCAATGCCGATGACAGTTTTCTGATGGCTTACGATAATGTCATTAAACTGGACGATCTGGAAGCACTGTTAAAACAAGACAAAGGTGCTCAACGCGGTATCGAATTATTGACCTTAAGCGCTTGTGAAACTGCCGAAGGCGACGACCGGGCGCCACTTGGATTTACTGGAGCCGCCTTGAGGGCAAAGGCTCGTAGCGCCTTGGGTTCACTTTGGCCGATTTCTGATGAAGCGGCTTCGCAATTGATGGCGAACTTTTACACGAACATGACGCAACACCTCGGCAAAGCGGAGGCACTTCGGCAAGCGCAATTGAAACTGTTGCACAACCCTAAAATGAGCCATCCGTTTTATTGGTCACCCTTTATTCTGGTGGGAAACTGGTTATGAAAATGCACCTACACTTTAATTGGACGTTTATCTTTTTGTGCAGTATCGCCCTTGCTACGATTCCCTTTGGTTTAGTGCAGGCGGTTAGCACCCATATTGTGATAGATAACACTTTGCCGGTAAACCCTACGCTTCCTAACACGGTTACCGACCCCGCTACTGGCGGTACTATTCACCCTATCAACCAGAACAATGGAAAACAAGCAGGAGATAACTTGTTTTACAGTTTTAGCCACTTCAATATTGGTTCGCACGATACGGCGTATTTTAATTTACACGGCCCAGGTACTTTGAATGACAACGGTAACCCTAATCCTTGGGAAAATGTGATTGCGAGAGTGACCGGAGGACTTGCATCGTTCATTGATGGGACGTTGAGAGTTAGCGGCACCAGGGTAGTAGACGGCAACTCAAGCAACAATGTGGATTATGTAGATGGGATCACCGGTGCAACAACCATCGTGAATGGAACAAAAAACTTCTTTTTCATTAATCCGGCCGGCATTACTTTTGGTGCCGGATCCGTGGTGGATGTGCCGGGTTCTTTTTATGCCAGCACTTCAAGTTCACTTAAGTTCAAAGATGGCTCTACTTTTGGGATGGATCAGCAAGGCAGTCCAATTAATCAACTGACGACGGCTACTCCCGCTGCTTTCGGTTTTCTTGGTAACGAGGCCGGCGCATTAACCCTAGATCACGCCACGGTACAAGTGTTCAATGATCAAACTTTAGCCTTGGTTGGGCGTGATATCACGATTAATAACAGCACGGTGGGTCAAGTGGATCTGACGAAGCACCAGAATGGTTTCAACGACGTTGGCCTACCTACTGACCCTAATAATTTCAATCCGAGTGATCCTGCCACATACCCTCGATTCGTTACAAAGGGTGATTTATTTGTTGATGGTATTCAATTACTACTATTCGCCAATCATGGAAAAAGGGATGTACAGATTTTTGACAATAATCCAAATAATTTTTTGAATAGCTCTGGTGATCCGGATGAACAAGCTCGTATAAATTACAATGCGACGGTAGCTAGTACTCTTAATCATTTGGATGGCACTATTAACATTTCTAATACTGACCTGATTAATGCCGGTGGTGATGCTGAAGAAATAACATTTATCAGGGGCGGGGACATTAACCTGACTAACGCTAGCATTGTTTCCAGCAATTATGGGGACGATTGCGCCGGTATATGTGCCGATAATGGGGGCGATGAGTCGGTTCCTGGAATAAGCGGTATTGATATTCTCGCAACTGGAAAATTGGCCCTGAACAATGGGCACATAGTCACCGAAACTTCGTTTTCACGTGTAAACCCAGCGGCTGATAATGTTGCGATCAACATCCAGGCGGCTTCAATGCTCATGGATAATGGCTCCACCGTATCAACCAGATCGTTAAATGTAGCGAATATAAATCAAAGCTTCATACCGAAGGGTATATTCCCTGTGCCTCATGCGCTGGATCCGCAAGCCGGCAATATCAATATAAAAATTGTTGATGCCAAAGGTGTTTTTCATGATTTTACGGCCCAGGGTGGTTCGTCGGTAGAGAGCAGTACAGAGACTTTTGGCAATGCAGGTAAGATCACTATTGAAGCCGGTTCAATCAAGTTGAGCAACGCCAGCATTAAATCTGAAAGCGTATCACCCACTAATCGGCTGACGGGCTATGTGAAAGATAATGATCCAGCCTTTAAAGGCGATATACAAAGAACTGTAGATGCACAAGGTAACCATATTTATGGGCGAACTGATAGTTATGCCTTGCTGACTGAGAATCACAGCCGCTATGACTTGCTCAGCCATGATGAGCAACAGCCTAATCTTGACGCGCCATTTGACGCCAACAATCCCGCTTTTACCACGTCCGGCGTTACATTTGGCTTAGTCCCTTTGACGGATAAGATGATGTTAATTAATCACAACTATGATGCCGGTGCAGCTGGAGGCATTTCTTTAACAGCACACAGCGGAGGCATCGAGTTAACTAACAGCACGATTAGTACAAATATCTTAAGCGGCACCAAAAATACGGAACCAGGCAGGATTAGCCTAACAGCCGATTCAGGCCCCATAAGCATGGACAGGGCAACGATATCATCGACCACCAGCGGTGATGCGAATGCTGGGGCTGTTACGCTTACATCGGTGGGGGCGATAAAAATGAGCAATTTCTCACAAATCACGACCGATACCAAGGGAATTAACGACAATAAGGGCGGAGATGCAGGGGCAATTTCGATTAACTCGAAGGCGTTAAACGTCAACTCCGGTTCTTTAATTAGCTCATCGACCGATGGCTTAGGCAGGGCCGGGTCAGTTACGGTTAAAGCCGATAATGTATCGATCCGAGGTTTAGCGCCAATTCCCGTTAGTCACCTGGGGCGTTATTTGGAACAAAATTTTACTGGCATCAGAAGCATAGCTAGCGCCAGATCCGGCGGACAAACCGGAACCATAAATATTGATGCAACCGGTGATGTCAACCTGACTAATGGTGGGCAGATCAGTATTTCCAACTTGGCGCACGCAGCAAATCCCAAAAGCCTAGATCCGACCAGCATCACTATTAATGCCTCCAGCGTCTATCTGACTAACAGCCAAATTGTCGCTGATGCGAGCAATAATCTTAAAGCTGGCGATGCCAATGCTAGCAATGTCAATGCCGGAAATATCAATATCACTTTCAAAGATTGGCTGAAACTGGATCCCTCCGCTATTAGCACCATTGCCTTAAATGGCAATGGCGGCGCCATTAATATACGCGGTGGCAACTTCTTTTGGTTGCAGGACTCGGAAATTACCACCTCAGTCCTTGGTTTAAAAGGAAACGGCGGCAATATTGACATAACGTCAAATTATTTGATAATGGATAGCGGCTTTATCCAGGCCAATACAGCGGCGAAAGGGGCAGCCGGCGGATTGGTTAAGGTCAATGTGGGCACATTAATACCGAGCGGAAGTTCTTTGTTTGTGGGGGGTAATACGCCGTTTATATTCCGGCCTTATTCCGGGATTAACGTGATTCAAGCCGCCGCACCGGGCGGGGTGAGCGGTCAGGTGAGCGTTACCAATCCGCAATTGAACCTGAGCGGCACGTTGGCCAGCTTGATTGTTCAGTCGTTCGACCCCAATGCTATCAGCCGTAATTTGTGTGCTATCGGTGAAAGCAGCTCCTTGGCACAATCTGGTAAAGGCGGTTTGCGTAGACGAGCCAAAGATGCGTTGATATCGACCTATCCTCCTTCATCGTTTTGAGCCCTTCAAGCAAAACTTGATGGGGTACTACTAGAGAAGCGGACAAACCCGACGATGGCACTTTGTTCAAAAGACCTGCGAGGTTTTAAAAACCTCGCAGGTCTTTTGATTCACGAAGCGATGTGTCGTTCGTTAATCGGCCCTATAAAACTCTACCCTCCGGTTTAAAGGATCCTTGGGGTCTTTATTCCTTATCGGCCTACTTTCTCCCATGCCGGCAATGATTAGTTTATATGGGTTAACACCATATTTTGAAATTAAATAGTTTTTGACCGCTTCCGCCCTGGCTTGCGATAAGATTTTATTATGGCCTTCAGAACCCGAAGCGTCGGTATGACCTTCAATCAGCAGTTTGGCACTAGCCATTTTTTCCATCTTCATCATTATGCCGACTTGATCCAGANNCGCACTGATTTTTGGGTTGGCTTTCCGGTATTGTATTTCCCGGTTTTTACCGGATGGGCTTTTTTTGTGCCAAACGAAATTGAGCGTGTTTTCACATCTGTTGGCACCGCCGCCTCATTTTGCTCTGGAAAAAGTTCGCGGGAAATTTCTTCAGCTGTCGGTGGTTTGGCGTAGAGCTTTACCTCATCGGCCAACGTGGGTTCAAACAATAAAATATTTACAATACAACAAATTATGATGGATAGTTTTTTCATTGAGGTCACCTTTGTATAATTATTCAATTGATACGGTAAGTCAGGGTTTTAATGATAACTCGATTATTTTGTTTAAGATTATCCAAATTAGTATATTCGGCTTCGGCTATAACAATAGGTTCAACACTGGCTATTGTAACTATCTTATCAGTGCCAATTGGGCCACTGATGTCAAGCGTTGCGTTACTCCCCTTGGGAGGAACTTGATAAGAGACTCCGGGGGTAATGTAGTTGTTTTTCTGATAGGAATTGGGATAGATAATGGCCACTTTGCCTAATGAATTAATCACCGCCATATAGACATAAAGCGCTTCTTTGACAGAAAATTTGACAATTAGTTGTTCGCCGATTTTGAAGCTTTTTTTGTTGAGGGATAGCTCAAGCGCATAACTCGGTAAGGCAAGTTTGGGCTGCTGCTCTACGATTTCTTGCGGCTCTGCTGGTTTTATAGGCTCACTAACGGGAGTAGGTAACCGTTTGGTGTCGATTTCAATTGGAATAGTCGATATCGGATCACGTTGTCCAGGAATTGTTTTTTCGTTTTCTGGTTGGTGCTGGTTGGGTGCAGGCGAATCCTTAACAATTGGGAAATAATAATTCAGGCCAATTGCAATTAAGCCGACCACCAAAGCAGCCGCAATGACGAAATAAACAGTTTTTGAGCCGCTTTGCTTGCCCTCTAAATCCTGTAAGAATGACTCGACGCTTTCAGTTCGGTTTTCGCGTTTAAAGTTAAGTGCTTTTTTTAATGCGCTCCATTCGACATTATTCAGTATTTGTGTGCGTTTTGGCTGTAAATGCTTTTTGATGCATGAGTTTATGTGTTCGCGATTAAACGGGTGAGAGCCAGTAAAGAGTTCGTAAGCTACGCACGCTAGTGCATAAATATCGTCCCTGGGATCGGGAGATGAGCCTTCCAGCATTTCTAGTGTGGCGTAAGCAGGCGTGACGCCGCCTAAAACGCCGGCATCGAAACTGCCGACGCGAGAGAAATTTTGCAATCTCGCAATACCGAAATCTAGCACCTTAACACGATTGTTGATGTCGACGAATACGTTGGCAGGCTTGAAATCGGAATGGATAATGCCACGGTCATGGGCGTAGGTGAGTGCACTACAAATTTGCTTAAGTATCAGTAGTACATCAGCTCTTTTTAGGCCCTGTGGATTCCCTTTGATAATTTTATCAAGAGTTGCGCCTTGCATGTATTCCATCGTCATAAAAACGGTTTGATCATCACGATCAAAGTCATAAACCGTCAGAATATTGGGGTGAGCCAGTGATTGAGTCTTACGCGCTTCGCTGTGCAGGGCTTTTAACAGCTCGGGATCGGATTTAAATTCGTCATTTAATACTTTTATGGCTATAAATGCAGAGTTACCGACTTCAATATCGCGCCTATCCAAAGCCTTATAGACTGTACCCATGCCGCCGACACCGATTTTTTCCAATAGGTCATAGCGATTTTTAAGCACCGACCCTGGACGGCCAGTTTTAGCGACTGAATCATAGGTTGGGTTCAAAGTGGTTTGCTTGAATGAACCGGTATTTGATTGGTAACTTTCGTTAGCAGTAGTCCCGGCAGAGATTTGCGTTGGATCAAAACCACGTTGATTACTGTCAATACGAGGGGTTTCCTCTAAAACAGAGTGCTGCTTTGGATGGACGACTGTCGAGTCATTGTCCATGTCATTCAAATTCGCCCCCTTTGATTTAGAATTTTGCTCCATGGTTCAATTTTTCTTCAATAAAATCATTTAAAAACATGGCGGACAACTGCGAAGTGCATTACCGTTTTAATGGAGATAGTCACCAAGTTTTACATCGCTAAATACCGCTGTATTAATAACTCAAGCCCTTCTGTGGCCATTGGTTTAGCCTCAATTTGAAGTCTGGGACATTATTGTCAAAAACCTCATAAAAAATCGTGTACTTTAGCCAATCTTTTCCAAGCAGTGTGTTGATATTTGCATCTCCTGATTCCATCGATGATAACTTATTGGCAATAGAGCAATAAGACTTTTAGTGCCTCAATATTTTGAATTTGATAGGAGAATGCTCCATCATTGTCCTATAGAATCGAAGATCGTGTAAATAATTTTGTGTAGCTGTGTATTATTACGAAGGGTAAGACTTTTCCTTGCTAATCAGGAAGCTTATTAAGGTGGATGGATCAAGCTGGACAGCCAGTTACCCAACAGCCCCCTTTCAGGCTGGATCGCCATCGCCGGATATGTACCCGTCGCCATTCTCAAGAAACGTCTGAAATCCGAAGTTTCTCCCTGCCCAATTCTACAGATTCTGACGCTGCCCGAAAAAACCACGCTCAATCAATATGAATATTTCCGACAAAACCGTTTAAGGATAATAGCGATCTGAATCAAGCATAATTATTTTCTGCAACCATACTTTACCCTATCCCCCGATGAAATGTGCGAGCACAATCGTGACATTATCCCGCGCCCCACGCATTAAGCCAAGATCCATTAATTGGCCTGTGGCTTCTATTATTGAGGTTTTTTGTAATATGGATTCGATTTCCGTATCGGCAATTTCTTTATTCAAGCCATCGGAACAGAGCAGGAAAATATCATCTGGCCTTATTTCCTGTATATGGGCTTCCAGAAAAAACTCTTCATCGCTCCCTATGGCATGGGTCAGGGCTTGTGCAAAAGGATGTGCCTTTACGTCTTCAGGGCTAACACCATTTGCAAGGAGGAAAGATTCATAATTATGGTCATGTGTTATTTGATTCAGTTTGCCGTTACGGAAAAGATAAATTCGGCTGTCTCCAGACCATAAAGCTACGCAGTATTGGTGGAAAGCTAACAAAATCACTACGGTGCTTCCTATGATCTCCTGCTCTCCGCCTTCTTTTGCTAAATGGCAAAGGGTTTGGTTTACGTTTTGTAGTTTGATATGTATTTCTGAGATAGTGGCACCGATAGCCTTCTCAGGAGTGAATGATTTTAATGCATCGACAATCGCATTACTTGCATACTCACCGTCCTTATGCCCACCCATGCCATCGGCAACAAGCCATAATTGGCTGTCAGCTAAGTCTAAAAACGCATCTTGATTGATCTTTCGTATTTTCCCCGTATGCGTTATTCCGTAAGATTCCCAACAGACTAAGGTCATTGCCGTAAGTTAGGGTAGTACAGTGTAGCGTTTACCTTCCCAGCCCCACTGCTGCCAGTTGCCGTCAAACATCGCTGCAATACCGTCAAACGGCGGAAGGCCGGTGCAAATCAATAATGACGGCGATACGTGTTCTGAACCGTGAGTCCACCAAACGCTATATGCAAAACAATGATCTTTAAGTAGTTTATCAAGGACTGAAGGCAGAATATCTGGCATAGTCCCAATTGAACTGAGAGGTTGCCTCAAAGCGGCAGGAAAGCCTAATCCACTCATTTGGTTTGTAAACGGTTCAGCCGTATCAGATGACTGACCCGCAGCATTTGGGGTTAATTGGCAGATTCCCTGGTAAAAATTATCCAGGTTAAAATCATCATTCAGGCATGAAAGCGCAAGTAATTCTACTTGTTCAAACCAACCGTTGTGCTTTTGCAAGGCCACAAAAGGGTTGGTCGCTTCATGATCTTTTAGACTTATAGTCATGGGGTAATACCGCCCTACCCTATCAACGCTAGGCATCAGCATCCCCATCCAGGCAGAATCCCCGCATATCCCAGGCGACAAGACAAAACGGTACAACGGGCTGGTCAGGTAATACTCCAACCAATTATCGCCCAATTGTTGTCGGCTGGTATG
>PMDM01000271.1 GCA_003155565.1 Methylococcaceae bacterium
GGTTCAACGGCAAGCTGGATTTTTCTCCGCCGGTAATTGACCTTGCCCCACAAGGTTTCCCGCTCGTGGGCGGGCGCCTAGATTATCTCGATGGCCGCACCGTGGCGGTGCTTATCTATCGGCATAACCAGCACCCTATCAATCTTTATGTCTGGCCGAGTACAGATAGGGATGCGGCACCTAAGGCGCAGGCCCATCAAGGTTATCACCTGATGCGTTGGACGGTAGGTGGTATGGGTTACTGGGCAGTGTCCGATTTGGCGGCAAATGAATTGGGATTGTTTGTAGGCGAGTTCATGGCTGACACTCTGAAAAAAACGTCGCCAAGTAAATAAAGGAGTTTGCAATGAAAATCGACGGATTATTTGAGGTTGCATTCAAAGTTAAGGATTTGGAGGTGTCATCCAAGTTTTACCAAGAAGTGCTTGGCCTTAAAAAAGGGCACTACGATGAAAAGCGTCGCTGGCTTTTTCTCTGGGTTGGGAACGACAATGGCATGGTTGTATTGCAGGAAGATAAGGGAAGTTGGCCCCGGCAACACTTTGCCTTCAGGGTTGGTGAAAATGAATTGAATGGGCTGAAGGAATATTTGGAAAGCAAGGACATAGTAGTGGAAGGCCCGGTAACATTGGGCTGGATGAATGCCGTTTCAGTGTATTTTCCTGATCCAGATGGCCATGGGCTTGAGTTTTGCGCCATCCGGGACTTTAAGCGTCAACGCACCAGCCGTAATTGACGCTTTATTCAAAAGATAGCTGGGCGATCCTTAACTGTCATTCAAGGCCCGCCCAGCCCCACTCCCATGATTTTCAGCGATGGCCGTGATCATCTTTTACTGCTTCAAGTTTTCCATAAAGTCCGTCGGCTTCACCGTTCGGCCCCGCCGTAAAGAACAATATTGGTCACCCAAACAACGCCATTTGGGTTAAATGCGATGCCCCAGGCATTCAGGAGGTTACCATCGGTATTCGCAGCCTTTCCCGATTTATCAGAAACCAGGTTCTTTTGTTTATAATGGCTGTCATCATCAGCAAACACAGAAAAGTGAACACTGAGCATCACCAATGCTGCTATTAATGCCTTATTGTATAGGTTGGTCTTGAGCGATGTTTTTCATAATGAATTTCTCCTCAATATTAAGATGCAGGCAAAGCCCAAAAGGGAGTTTGGATATTTCAAGAGCCTATAATGAAGATGGGCAAATACAAACTCCCCGTCACACTACTGTGTGATTCCAATTTGCCCAGGAAAAGTTCAAAAAATAATTTTTTTCTGCACTTGAGAAAAAACAGGGCCTTATGTATTTGATATTTCAGTGTGATTTAATAAAAGGTCGTAAAGCACTGGACTATGGAAGGCAATTTTGAAAAATGTGGCCTGAAGGGGTACTGGATGCGTAGCCAAAATGCTGGCCGCCGAGTTGCACAACTGGGATTTCGAAGAAGTTTTTTAGAATCGGGAGGGCTTTATTCACGAAGGAGCTTTCAAGGTCTGGTGTGGGTCGAATAGTCACACTGGTCAAACCAATCAATTTGAAGTCCACAAATGTCCGGATTTAAATCAAGGGAATAACTGTAGGGGCAAATAAAAAATCCAAGTTTAAGCACTGTTGCCTTTAATATTGTGACAGATTGCACATCTTCAATATGTCGCCCTATGCATTGGCTTCTAACTATGCCAATATCGGCTGCCTGAACTTAAGACCTGCATGGTGCCGAGATTTTTTTAGAAGGATACGGATATGATATCGCCAATTGGATCATCCCCTGCCTATGATATAAATTCCATTTCTAAGCCAACGANNTATAAAAAGGAATTGTCGGATTGTGTAAATTGTGAGTCCGCTAAAACAACCAAGGGCAAAGCCAAAATACAAGCCATTTCAGACAAGATTACTGCGTTAATGGCACAAGCTAAAAAAGCGGCCAAACCAAAGGACACTAATCAACTGACAACAATGAGCGGAACACCGCCAACCAACAACCAATTTAGTGCTGGCCACAAATATGATATTGCGCCAGTTTCTGAATTTGACTTTGAGCCTATCGGTAATAATTTAAACGTTTTTGCCTAAACACATGGTCTCCAGCCAAAAATTTATCGTAGCAATAATTGCCATTTAGCCAATGAATTTGCAGATTTAAGAACAGGCTCACAGATTGGCAGTACGTAAGACAACAAAATATCAACCGCATTTAAAGGGAAAGGTTTTAAAGGCCACCCAATTTGACCCAAGCCACAGGGTCAAATAGCCACCTAAAACAGGATTGGGCAAGGTAAGGGCCAATCATTACCGGATTCCTTTGGCATGCCTTTAAATGATTACATTTATTAATTTTTATACGGGAGACGGAATGTTCAAAGCCATTTTTATTGCACCCTTGCTTGCATTGGCCATGTCTTTTCAACATGCTCATGCAGATGATGCAAGTTTAGCGTTGCAGGAAACCCAAGATTGCCTCAGGAAACAAAATTGCGGTTCCGCGACGACCGATGCCGGTAAAGCCGCTGACCGAAAAGTGTTGGATGCTTTGGGTGGCGATGCCAGTAAAAAACAGGAGTTGTATGACATCTCCGCCGATATCTTGCCTATCCTGGTACAACAAGCGGGTGGTGATCCCGCCAAAATGCTGGCAATCCTCGAGAAGGCACAAAACAATCCAGAAGATTTCTTGAAACTGTTGCCTCTGGAACTCCAAAACAGGATCAAAATTGCGGCGACCGGACTAGAAAAAGATCAGCCGCTGAACGTTGGAAAGAAATTCTAAATTTCTACTATATAGTCATCCCAGAAAAACAACCAACCAATTGATATTAATGGATTAATATCGATATTTGGCTGTAAATAATTGCAACAAACGGGTATAATTGCCCTTAATTTCTTGCAAATTTTGATTCCAGATGAAACCAAGATCCCAGGAAACGGCCGGCCAGTCCGACCTGTTCAACACCCGCCTTGCGGACTTCCTCAACCCCCGACATGAACTGTACCGACTGGCTAACCTCATCGATTGGCCCGCATTGGATAAGGAGTTCGGCCAGTTTTTTAGCCCAGACCAAGGCGCCCCAGCCCTGCCGACCCGCCTGGTTGCCGGTCTCCATTACCTGAAACATGCATTTGCTTGCTCTGACGAAGTCGTGGTCGAGCGTTGGGTCGAGAACCCTTACTGGCGTGTGCCGCGAACACAGGCATCAACACCTGTGGAACTTTGCTAAAGATGGGAGTGTGGCCTCCCGAAGTCGGCTTGCAGGAGCAGGCTT
>PMDM01000278.1 GCA_003155565.1 Methylococcaceae bacterium
CAGCATTTAGGGCGCAATACCGGCTACCGTATGGGTATTCCGTTGGATCAATTGGCACTGTGGGATTTTAACAAGCCGATGGGTGGCTTGACCGAAGAGCAGATCAAGAAGGCTAAAATCTTCCTTTGGGGCGGTTTTTGCTCTGTACACCAAATGTTCAAGCCGGAGCAGATCGACAATTTCTTGGCGAAATATCCCGAAACCAAGGTAATTGCCCACCCAGAAGCGCCTTTTGAAGTCTGCCAAAAAGCCGAATATATTGGTTCGACCACCTATATTTTAAAAACCATCCGCGCCGCCGAACCCAATACCCGCTGGCTGGTGGCGACCGAATTGAACCTCGTCAACCGCCTGCATGAAGAATGCAAAAAAGACGGCAAAAACGTCCACTTCATGTCGCCCACCTTGTGTATGTGTTCGACCATGTTCCGCACCGACCCGCAACATTTGGCGTGGGTGATGGATAACCTTGCCAATGGTCATGTGATTAACCAGATTGTCGTACCGCAGGATGAGGCTAGGTTAGCGAAGAAGGCCTTGGATAATATGCTGGCGATTCATTGATAAAGTAGCTCGTTGGGTTAGGCGCACAAAACAATTTACGTCAAAATTACAACCGGACTGTCCGTGCGCCGTAACCCAACGATCAGCATTTGGGATATCTAAGAATGTTGGGTTACGGCTCGTAGCCCAACGGCACAAGAAAGATAAACCCTGGCGATTTTGCGAGCCTAATCCTGCGTATTTGAGCAATAATGCCCAAAAAAATCAGAGAATTAATCAGCCAGCTTGAAAATGCTGGCTTTGTGAACCGAGGCGGAAAGGGAAGTCATAGAAATTTTGTGCATCCCGCCATTATGAGGCCGATTGTCATTTCTGGCAAAACAGCCCGTAGGCTGGGTTGGTAAACCCAGCTACCATCCAAAAATGCTGGGTTTCGTTCCTCAACCCAGCCTACAGCATCGACGGACGATGTTAACTTGTTGAGCTTCCTTGCCATCAGACATAACAAGTGACTTTCCAAAGCTGAACGCCTATAATGTACAGAAATTCGGTACATTATAGGCATGTTTATGAACTCAGTGAATGTCACCGAACTGCGCCAGCATTTGCCCGATTACCTCAAGCAGGTGCAAGAAGGCGAAGAGATTGAGGTTACGCTACATGGCAAAACCATTGCGCGTATCGTGCCGGACCGTAAGGAAAGTAAACGCGAAGCCGCGCTGAAAAGGCTGGAAGGCCTACGCGGCACGGTTATCGTCGGCGACATTCATGCACCACTGGATGAAGAATGGACAGGCGATGCTGACAATTTGTGACACCAATGTCATGCTGTTTTGGACAGACCGTCGGGATCGGTTAACGGTTGCCGCGCAACAAGCACTCGATAATGGACGTGAAAACGGCAATCTAGCCTGTGCTGCAATTAGCTTCTGGGAGATTGCCTTGTTGTTTCGCAAAAACCGCTTGGTGTTGCCGGCACAACATACGCCAACTTCCTACATGGAAGACATCGTTGAGTCGCTAACCTTAAGCATTCTCCAGCTCACGCCAGCAATCGCCGCCTTGGCTGAAAGTGGCATTGTGGTACATTGCGATCCGGCTGACAGGTTAATCGTCGCCACAGCCATTGCAAATCAAGCGTTGTTCATCACTGCTGACGAAAAACTTCGTGCTACTCCCGGTCTGCACTGTATCTGGTGATTAGTTCGATTTGTTGGGCTTCCTTACGTCAGAACCAAGCTACAAAGCGCTTCACGAGGCACGAGGTTTACAACCCCGTTTCGAACATTTTGACGCTGCCGTTATCACTTTGAGTCATATACGAACTTGTAGAAGGGCGATATTCCCTGTCGGTTCTTTAGCATTATTGAAAGTTAAAAACGCTAACAGCAGCAATGGTATCACTGAATTCAGAAGGTTTGTCCGTCATGGCTGATGGCCGGGAGATTGGATTTGTTACGGGAAGTCCATAAGTAAAATCGATAACCCTTACTTTAAATGGCACACCAGCTTTAACGACGAATTCGATGATAAGGTCTTCGTCATTTAAACCCACACTGTCAAGACTCCAATTAAGTTGCGGAGATTGCGAATAGAGTTGTCCGGCAACTTTTGATTGTAGGACAGCTATGCCTTCGATGGTGATAGTTAGCTTAGGCGCTAGTCTTGACGATTTAACCCGTATCTTAATCTTTCTTTTTTCGGCACTTTTATCCGATATGCCGTTGTCTTCCAACGTTTCGATCATAGGCTTTTGCAAGGCTAACACAGGGGCTTGCGCTGCCCACATAGCCGGAAATCTATCGCCAAATATTTTTGGCACTTGTTGTTTTGCCTGGCCATTAGGGAAAAAAACCGAAGTCCATTGGTCAAGCTGATTATCTGTAGACAACCAAAAGGCTCGCTGCCCTGAGCTGTTGAGCGCATAAAACAAGGTGTTTTGGCGCGGGTGATCGACATCGAAACCGGAAGTCAACGAACCAGCTACCAAGGCTGCAAAACCTAACAATAGTGATGCCCTTATTAGGTTGTTTCGTTGTCCTATCATCGCCAAGAGAGGTGTTAACAGACCTAATAGCAATACCAGTAAAACTATGACTACACCGATCATTTGCGGCGTTAAGCCGATGAATAAGCCTTTTATTAGAGGAGTAAATATAAGAAGTCCGGGGATACTTCCCAAGAAAATCAATAACACATTCAGGAATCCCTGATTAAGTCCTTCGACAGGGCTCTCCTGAGCGTAGCCGAGAGGCTCAGGACGAACGGTTTTTTGTTGAGTCCGTTCGTGGTGAGCTTGTCGAACCATGAACGGAATCAACTTGTTAAGAGATTCATTCACTAGTTGTTGCTCATTATTATTTTTTAGAACAAATAATCCCCCCACAACCACCAGCATTGCCGTCAAAGGCCAGAAAAACAGGTAACTCGCCCCAGGTAGCCAAACGCCACTCACCATTAACAACACTAACCAGCAAACCATAATCCCAAAAGCAAATTCTATAGGCCGTAACCATTTGCACAAATAAGCTTGCAAAAAACCAAACAAGCCAATATTCAAGAAAACGAAAGCCAGCAAATACCAGTGGCTGTTATANNCGCACGGTTTTCGTTTTCAAAGCTAACGTTAATACCGTAGCAAACAGCATCAGTAAAATACCGTTAAGCGGGAAAACCCAGCCCACCGGATAATTCACCAAACCTAATCCGGGCACATCAAAATAAACACGATCTGTGGAAGTCAGCCCGTTTATGGGACTATTGCCAAAATGCTTGACCAAGGCAAGCATAATGTCACCCTCATGTTGCAAACTACCTTGATCTAAAAACTCAGGGCGATCCAGTTGGGTATGGTAACTCGTGTGCCCTTCAATCGCCGCAAAATTCATCCCCGGAATGCCTGCCTGTTTAAAAACTGACATATCGGTATCATTGGGTAAGTGCTTGTAAACCTCATACATCAGGGAATTAGCCAATAAAAAAGGTGCGGCAGTTGCCAGTCCTTCAATGAGCTTGCCATTACCCTGGCTGGTTTCAAACATCATGAAAGCGCCGCGATTGCCACGGTACTCGAAATTAAGTGCCAGACCGATAGCTTTTGCCCACGGATGTTGCCGGACAAAAGCCTCTGCGCCGAGCAGCCCCGTCTCTTCACTATCGGTGAAAATACAAATCAGGTCATTTTGTTGTGCG
>PMDM01000097.1 GCA_003155565.1 Methylococcaceae bacterium
CTTAAAATCTGGAATATTGCGTTTGGTAATGCCGATCAGCCTGGCAGGCTATATGCTGGCACGATTCCGGGCGGTTTATTTGTCAGCGATGATGGCGGCGATGGCTGGGAGCTTAACCGACCACTATGGAACCATGATAGTCGCGGCGGTGATTTGTTTGCAGGCGATGCAACGACTGAAAACCAGTGGAATGGCACGCCTGCAAGCATCGATTATGGTATTTTTGAACCCGGCATCCATTCCATCATAGTTAACCCGCGCGATTCGAATCATATTTATGTGGCGGTTTCGACAGCTGGTGTTATCGAAACTACCGATGGTGGCCGTACTTGGGCTGGACGTAATCGCGGCATGTTGAATGATTACATGCCTAATCCAGAATCAGAATGGGGCCACGATCCGCACTTCGTGACGAGCTGCCCTAGTAAGCCGAACCATCTCTGGCAGCAAAACCACTGTGGTGTTTTTTACAGCAATGACAGTGCGCAAAGCTGGAATAAAGTGAGTATGCCCGATGTCGGCGTGCATTTTGGTTTCCCAATCGCGGTTGATGCGAATGANNTTGATGGTGGTTTGTTCGTTGCCCGAACGAACGATGGTGGGCAGTCATGGAAATCTTTTCGAAAAGGGCTGCCGCAAGATAACGCCTATGACATTGTCTTAAGGCATAGTCTGGATGTGGCAGGGGATTGTTTATGTTTTGGCAGTACGACTGGAAATGTTTACCTTTCAGAAGACCGTGGCGAAACATGGCAATGCCTTGCGAACAATTTGCCGCCGATTTATTCAGTGCGATTTGGCTGAACACCATGCCTAGTGTAAAAATGACGCAGCATCTTTACCGGTACTTTCCAATACTAGAGAACCGAACGATTACGGTGCCGGTTGGCTCGGTCGCCGAAATTTTGTGCGCAATTAATGAAATTGCGCCAGGTTTTACCGATTACGTGCTCGATGAACAGGGTGCGCTACGTAGGCATGTGAATCTGAGTATCAATGAAACTATGGTGATTGATAAACAAACGCTCTCAGACCGTGTCCCCGATGATGGGACCGTCTATATTTTTCAAGCCCTAAGCGGGGGCTAGGTACTCAAATGCTATGGAACGGCTTTTTTATTTAGCAAAGGCTGGTACTGATTTTCCGTTTATGGCCGAAAAGAAGGTATTCATAGCCATAAGGATGTTTCAACTATTTTAGGACAAGTCCCCTTAGAGATAGAGCACTCATTATATTTTGCATAAAGCTCAACCGTGGAAGCATTTCTAGTAATTTCCGCTTCTGTAACACATTGATCAAATTCAATAATAGAATGTGATACACATTTTGTGATATCTGTGTTGTGCTTAGCCACAATATTTTCCTTAAGAACTTGATATTCGTTGCCGTGCTTAGTTTCAAAGTAATCGTTTACCGCAAAAACTAAAGTGTACGACACCATCAATACAAAAATACTTGAATAATCCATAACTTAATGAGTTTTTATTTCTTTGAAGCAGAAACTTGAATTCTTTGCATTCCCCGCCAATGAGCCAACTCTCGCTCCACGCCTTTCATCGCAATTTCGTGTCTTTCTCGTGTTTTATTTGTCCGTTGGTCTATTCTGATTTCAATCATTTCTAACCGACCATCTAGTAAATTATCTGGCGGATTTATATAGTTCGCTATTAATTGTTTCCAATTACCTTCAAATAGATTCCGTATCATTTTTATTCCTTACTTCAATCTTGTTAATGATAGATTTGGCAAAATAATGAAAAATATTCACTATCTCATCGCATATATTAGTCATCGCTAAGATTAATGTCTGTTCGGTAGAACACATATAAATAAGTAGATTAAATGGCCGGTTTAGCCGTAGTTGCTCATACATCTTTGCACAGTGCGTACCTGAAAGCTGTCTTTTGCACATAAAAAATTGCATTGCTTAATAGCGGTCGTTAAAGATCGAGGCTCGCGACCCTAAGCGGCCGTTTGGAAAGACATGAGGACATAAGAATCTGACAATCACGATATCCTCAATCGCAATGCATTGGTATTAACTGACACCGAGCTTTAGCTCATAGCGCCGTGCCTCCTCGGTTTGAGGAATTCCCAGCTTAGAAAATCATTTGTTGCAGGTTGCACTACATTACAAACAGCCCCTTGTCGCTAGCATCCGACTGATTAGAGGATAAGTGCTTGCACATTCATTTGGAGCTGCTCCACTTCCAGTTACTAATCTCCGGCATATCCTGACCGTGCTTGTTGATGTATTGCTTGTGCTCAATCAGCTTGTGCTTGAGCTGTTGTTTTAGGGTAATGCCTTTATCACCGCTCTGTGGCAGTCGGTCGATGGTATCCATCACTAGGTGGTAACGGTCCATATCATTCAGTACCGTCATATCAAATGGAGTAGTGATGGTGCCCTCCTCCTTATAACCGCGAACGTGGATATTGTCGTGGTTAGTGCGGCGATATGTGAGCCGATGGATCAGTGTCGGATAACCGTGAAACGCGAAGATGATTGGCTTGTCCTTGGTAAATATCTCGTCAAAATCCGTGTCGTTTAAACCGTGAGGGTGCTCGCTCTGCGGTTG
>PMDM01000463.1 GCA_003155565.1 Methylococcaceae bacterium
TTATTATGGCCGCCTGTTTATTCTTAAAATAACTAAATTGTTGGATTATCGGGTTGCTGAAGTATTGTCAATTGACCTGGCATCCAGAAAATCCACTTAACTTCAGACACATATCAAAAAAACATTATTTACTATGCAAATAATTACGAAAAAAAATACGCAACACTTTTTGCTGACATCACTTTTGGCATTGGTATCAATCATCATGATGACCAGCCCTAAAATTAATGCGATGCCGAGTTTTTCCAGACAAACAGGGCAAGCCTGTAGTTCCTGCCACACGCAGTCTTTCGGCCCTAACCTGAACCAGTTTGGCCGGGATTTCAAGCTGGGCGGCTATACCATGGGCGGCGGTACAGGCACCAATGCCAAGTTGCCGCCACTCAGCGGCATGATTACTGGATCGTTTACTAATACCCAAAAAGGTCAAGCTCCAGGAACATTGTTGCCGGGCTACAATAAAAACAACAACTTTACCTTCGACGAGGCCTCCTTATTTTATGCGGGCCGCATTTATGGCAAGTTGGGCGCATTCAGCCAGATTACTTATAACGGCTATGAAGACAAGCTGGAAATGGACAAGACTGACATCCGTTTTGCCGATAACCTGGATTTTGGCGAACATCAAATGACCTACGGCATCTCATTGAATAATACACCGACGGTGCAAGATTTATGGAACACCACCGCTTGGGGCTTTCCCTATACCGGGAGCGGCGTACAACCGGGTGTAGGCACGAGCGCACTAATTGACGGAGGGCTTGATGCACAAGTTGGTGGCGCGACGGCTTATACCATGATTGATAACACGCTATACTTGGAAGCCGGGGCGTACAGCTCGTTTTCCAATGATTTTCAACGGGCATTCGGTTTTCCAAAACCTGACCGGCTTGCGCTAGATGGGCCTGCACCGTATTGGCGGGCCACCCTCCAGCATGACTGGAAAGGGCATTACTTTGCACTGGGACATTTTGGGATGTCGGCGGATGTCTTTCCTGGACGCGACCCCAGTCATGGCGCAGACCGATACACGGATGTAGGCTTTGATGCGACTTACCAATACTTGGCGAATACCAAGCATATCTTTGAAGTCAAAACCGCTTACATTTATGAAGATCAAAAGTTAAATGCGAGCCGCGCCCCTGTTACCGGCAATACTTATCTCAACACGTATAAATTGAATGCGGCTTATACCTTTGACCAAACCTACGGGCTTACATTTGGCTACAACACGATAACCGGATCACATGCCTTAGACCAATCCCAACCCAACAGCGAATACTTTACCGCTGAACTGGTTTACGTGCCGTTTGGCAAATCCGGTTCTTACTTGAGCCCGTGGCTAAACTTGCGTACCAGCTTGCAATATATCGGTTATTCGCAAGCCAATGGCACGGGTGCCGCAGCACAGAACAATAACACCTTTATGGTTAACGGTTGGTTGGCGTTTTAATTCAAGCCATCACCCTCATGCCCACTTCGAAGAGTGGGCATAAGTTTTTCTTGAAAAGCGGTGAGAAAGCTTGCTTTCCCAACCTCCTTAGAATGTTCTAATTCTTAGCCTTTACCAGCTTTCATTAACCATTCTACTTTTAAGAATAACCATGTCAACACAGCCAGAACGTTATCGACGCTTTAAAGACATTTCCGTCAGCGAAAGGATTTTAAATACGGTATTCCTGCTAACCATAGGACTTGGCTACTTGGCGGCGCTTGCCAATCTGTATTACACCCATCAGGGTCTAGACGGCAAAGCAGGGTTCTCGTTTGAAGATGTCGTCATCAGTTACCACGGTTCCAATAACCAAACGCGCTTGGGTACTGCGATTAAAGGCATCATGGAACCCAACCTGAAATATAAAAGCGATAAGGATGTCATCTTGAGATGGATACAAAATGGCGCTGATAAGCCGGAATATGACGAAAAAATAGCCCCGATATTAAACCGAGATTGCATTTTGTGCCATACGCCCAGCATTAACCCGTCCCTGCCTGATTTAACCCATTACGTGACCGTTTCCGAGGTCGCCCATGCCGGCGGTGTAACCATACCCACATTAGTCCGTGTGTCGCATATCCATTTGTTTGGTATCGCCTTCATCCTGTTTTTTATCGGCAAAATCTTTTTATTGTGCGATATTAACGTTTACGTGAAAAGAGTGGCGGTGGTAATCCCGTTTGCGGCCATGCTAATGGATGTCTTGTCTTGGTTTATCACCAAGGAAATTTCCTCATTTGCTTACGTGGTCATCTTTAGTGGCACATTGATGGGACTTTCGATGGGTCTGCAAATTTTACTTAGTATCTATCAGATGTGGTT
The DNA here is from genome assembly GCA_003155565.1 of Methylococcaceae bacterium. Lineage (GTDB taxonomy): Bacteria > Pseudomonadota > Gammaproteobacteria > Methylococcales > Methylomonadaceae > Methyloglobulus. The sequence goes on from PMDM01000463.1 coordinate 2,321, forward strand.
TTTTTCTGACAAAGAAAGCGGTGAAGGCAATTAAATCGAATGGCCTCATCACACAATCCTCATCAATCGGTTTAAAATCCTTACCAGGGCGTTTTTTAGCACCCTGGGTAGGACACACTAGCCAAAACCAATTCTTAACCAGGGACATGCTAAAAACTGATGTTACCTTGCAACCAGATCTTTTGTGTGTCTGTATTAAACTTATCGGCGGTGTAGTAAGCATATTTGGCTAATAAGGAATAATGTTTGCCGAATTTTTTGGTCGCCTGAAAATCCCATTCATCGCCATAATGAATCCCTCCGGTATCATCACTAAAATCATGATACACCCCGGTCAATATGAGATTACCTCGATCCAGCGCAACAATGGCGGTGCCGAATACGTCGCGAATACCGTCCTTAGGGGTGATTAAAAATAAATCGGCCCAACCTTGGAAGGCATGGTTCGTTCCCAATGGCGTATCAAATGTTTTATTTATGCCGGAGCCGTCAAGTTGCTCCATAGCGCCTTGTAAAGTGATGTTGTAAGCGGTCAAACCACCCATCAGGTTGATCCGGTCTGCTTCGTAATTTGTCTGACCGTGGCCATAATCTTGTTGATGTGCCCATTCGGCAGTGTAAACCACGCCATAATTATCACTTAGCTTGTAGCTGTCGCCGGGTTTTTGGTAGTTGGTAAAGCGTAAACCATAAGTCTCGCTGGATTTTTCATAATTTTCTTTCTCGGTGTAATCCAGCCAATAACCATAGCCGATAATATTGCCATAATCGCCAATCTTATAGTTAACATTCACGATAGGTGCATTGATGTTCTCGGTTGTAGAAGTGAAGGTTTGCACGTTGCCGATATATCCTGCGTTAATCACCAGCCCGAATAGCTGCTGGCTAGTGTGGGTGACGAGTACCGAGTCGAAGGTGGTTTCCATTTGCCGCCAGCCGACGTTGCCGATAAACCGGTCATCGTCAAATTTTATGCGTTGCCGACCACCTTTGATAATTGTGTCGGGAACCCCGGCATAGCTAATCCACAATTGGTTGAGTTCGCTTTTTTCCGGGTCGGCGATGGTCGAGAAGCCTTTGTTATCGTTGCGTGTGCTGTTGAAATCTTCCTGCATGGCAAGATTGCCCTCATATTCCGCATAGCCTTGGAATCCGAAAAATACCGGGGATAGTAAACCTGCACGTAAGCGGAGCGTGTTGCCGTTGGCAGTGTGTGGCTGTTTTGCAAGAGGATGACCAATATTTAGTGGGTCTGGGACGAGATCTTGATTCACGTTCTCATAGCGGTAATTCAGGTCAATTTTTACCGCGCCTTTATTGCCGTAATGGTAAAAATTAAGTGCATCTTCAACAGACTGGGTTACACCGACTGCCGAAGCTGGATGGTTAGCAATCGCGAGCGATAATAATGAAGTTGCAAGTACGATTTTTCGATATTTAGGCATAAAGCCTCCTTGGCTAATCAAAGCCATTTATTAAGTGATTGATTTTAAATTGCTTGTGTTAACTAATGCGTGTGTTCACAGTCAGACAAAAACCGCAAAATGCTCTCCCGATACCGGTAATAATCAGGATGGCTTAAGAGTGCTTTACGTGTTCGCGGCCTGGGCAGGTTGATATTCTCAATTTTGCCTATCTTCGCGTGCGGCCCGTTCGTCATCATGATGACGCGATCCGCCAACAGGATGGCTTCATCAACATCGTGGGTAACGATAAGTGCGGTCACATGGGTACGCTCCCATACCTCCATTAATACCTCCTGCAATTCCCAACGGGTTAGCGAGTCCAACATTCCGAAAGGTTCATCCAGTAACAGCAACTTGGGTGATAAGGCAAAGGCACGGGCAATTCCCACCCGTTGCCGCATCCCATTTGACATAGCACCCGCTTTTTTCCGCAGGGAATTACCCAAGCCAACGCGGGTCAGATAGTATTCAACAATGTCTTCCCGTTCCGTTTTGGTGGCATGGGGATAGACCTTATCAACCCCTAACATGACGTTTTCAAATGCCGTCAGCCAGGGAAACAAGCTTGGTGCCTGAAAAACCACGCCGCGATCGGGGCCAGCACCATCAATTTCCCGGTTGTCGAGAAAAATAGCGCCTTCAGAAATCGAATTTAATCCGGCTGCCATGGATAAGACCGTTGACTTGCCACAGCCGGAGTGGCCGATAATTGAGATGAATTCTCCCTTTTTGACTCTCAGGTCAAAACCATCGACCACTTTTACGGTACTGTTGCCATCCGGGGTAGGATAAGTTTTGCTGGTCTGTGAAAATTCCAGGTAACGGAGTTTAGGCCGTCCGGTATCCTCTTTTACAGGTTTCAGGGCAGAGCGGTCCAGCTCCCAGTCATTGCTGGTATTGGGGCGCACATTAGGCAGGACGGTTTGTTCTTGCCCTTCAGTAAGGGCTTTTTCCATGCCGATAGCCATCAAATACTGAGTTATGTCGGCACGACATTTCTTGAACACCTCGTTATGGTTTAACTCCGTCCTGTTCCTTGGGCGTTCGATGTCAACGATAAAATCCGGCCCCAGCGTGGCATTAGGGCCTGGATTAAGCGGAATCACACGATCTGCCATGTAGATGGCTTCATCGACATCATTGGTNNATCAGGATGACGGTTTTCTTTTCCTGTTCCCAAATTTGCAGGATTTCGTCTTGCAACATCCCACGGGTCAAGGCATCCAAGGCACTTAGCGGTTCATCGAGCAGCAAAATATCGGGGTTGGCCGCCAATGCCCTGGCAACATTTACCCGTTGCCGCATACCACCGGATAATTCAGCGGGTTTCTTGTCCATTGCCGCGCCAAGATTGACCATTTTTACGTATTTTTCGGTATGAGCTTTGCGTTGGGCGGCAGGCCAGTCCTTAAAAATTTCATCGACCGCCAGTGCCACGTTTTCGAATACCGTAAGCCAAGGCATCAATGAGTAGCTTTGGAACACCACACCACGATCAGGGCCTGGCGTGTTGATAATTTTGTTTTGTTTTAGCACGTCACCGCTATCGGCCTGAATTAAACCGGCAATAGTCGAAATCAGAGTGGTTTTTCCGCTCCCTGAAAAGCCGACTATGGCGATGAACTCACCTGCTTTTATGCGTAGGTTAATATTGTCCAAAACCGAGGTTTTAGTCTTCCCTTGACTGTATGATTTACAGACGTTTTTCAATTCCAATAAGGGTACATCAACTAATTTGTCAGTTCGGCTTATATTTAGTGCTTTGTGGTTACCTGATGTATAAGCAATCACAGTGGGCGGCTTGGTGATTTCAGGGGATTCAATGGTGTTAATAGCTAAGCTCACGATTGCCTCCTGGTTAGAGTTCTCTGCCAAAAGAAAAGACTTTTTGCAGCGTCTCCATGATACGGTCAAGAATAAAACCGATAATGCCGATCGTCAAAACAGCCACCATGATACGGCCCAGCGAATTGGAGCTGCCGTTTTGAAACTCATCCCAGACGAATTTCCCCAAGCCTGGGTTTTGCGCCAGCATTTCAGCGGCAATCAACACCATCCAGCCCACGCCCAAGGACAGGCGCATACCGGTAAAAATATAAGGCATGGCGGAAGGGATGATGATTTTGGTGATTTGCGTACTCCAGTTAAGGCGTAGCACTTTGCCAACATTGACCAAGTCCTTATCAATAGACGAAACACCCACCGCCGTGTTGATGAGGGTCGGCCAAAGCGAACACAAAGTCACGGTAATCGCCGAGGTTATAAAAGACTTTTCAAACCAGGAATCATCATTAGTGACATAAGCAGCACTTACGACGAGCGTGATGATCGGCAACCACGCCAGTGGCGAAACCGGTTTAAATATCTGGATCAGTGGGTTGATAGCGGTGTTAATGACAGGGCTCATGCCGCATAAGAGACCGAGCGGCACAGCGATCAGCGTAGCCAATACAAAGCCTGTAAATACGGTGTACAAACTGGTGCAGATTTTATCCAGATATGTCGCATTGCCGTTGTAAGGACGGATTTTGATTTCAGCATCTGGATTTTCCAGTTTTTCCTTTTGTATACGCTCTTCTTGGCGAACATAAAATGCAGCTTGTTTGATTTTTTCGGCGCGATGTTCATCTAATAACCCCATCGCTTCGTCCCAAACGGCACTTGGGCCAGGTATCGTACCCAGACTGGTGTTAACCTTGGCTGCGGAAAAACTCCAGAACCCCAAAAAAAACATTATCGCAATAATGGGTACGCCCATTATCAAAAACAGTTGTCGGATCTGTTGAACTGGGTTTTCTCCTGCTGCTATTTTTACAAAAGGAACAAACCAGGTTAGTCCGGTTAAATTGAAAAATTTGATGAGTTGGTTACTCATGGTTATCACCTTCTATTTACGATATTTCGATGTTACTTACGCCACGACCCTTTTGAAAAAGGTGCGTCCTTGCACTTACTTGGACATCCGGTCTACACGAGAAGTGGAACACACAACGGCACAACAAAACTTTGGTTAATCTTTAAAAACACCCTCACTCCCCGGATAATGTGGAAGCAAGCCCCCTCTCCCTATGGGAGAGGGTCGGGGTGAGGGTTTTAAGATCAATCACCTAATCAACAATCTTGCCACTTGCCACTTTTTGCTTACCTTTCAAGCCGATGGAAAATTTGCTGAGGTAGTCGTTGGGCTTGGTGCCGTCGAAAGCAATTCCATCAATAAAGTCGCTAGATGGAGCTTTGAAGCCGCTTTCACTGTCAGCCGGGAAATCGCTGGCTTTGGCCTTGCCTTCAGCTATCAATGCCTTGGCAGCAGCCATGTACACGTCTGGGAGATACACTTTTTTGGCTATGTCCCTGTACCAGGAATCCGGTTTTTCTTCGTTAATCATGCCCCAGCGGCGCATTTGGGTTAAAAACCATACTGCGTCGCTGTAATAAGGGTAGGAGCCGTTATGACGGAAAAACACGTTGAAGTCCGGCAGGTCACGTTTATCGCCTTTTTCGTATTCAAACGTACCGTTCATGCTGTTGGCGATCACTGCATAATCTGCGCCCACATATTGCTTTTGCGAGAGCATCTCCACACCTTCATTCCGGTTTTTGTTGCCTTCGGCATCTAGCCACATGGAAGCGCGGATTAAAGCCTTAACCACAGCGACATGNNCTGTTTTTCATCAATTCATAATCGCTGATGACGGGAACACCTATGCCTTTAAACACGGCTTGTTGATTCCAGGGTTCGCCCACGCAGTAACCGACAATGGTACCAGAATCCATGGTTGACGGCATTTGCGGAGGGGGCGTTACTGACAACATCGCTTCGGCATTAATCTGGCCCGATGTATCTTGAGGGGGTTCATAAAAGCCAGGGTTAATGCCACCGGCTGCCAGCCAGTAACGCAATTTTAAATTGTGAGTGCCGACTGGGAAGGTCATCGCCATATTGAATGGTTTGCCTTCGGCTTTATATTTTTCCAG
>PMDM01000051.1 GCA_003155565.1 Methylococcaceae bacterium
GTAATTCCTCGTTCTGCATCTCCAGTTCAATTTGGTGTACGCGCAGTTCGTGCAGGAGCTCATCGCCAGTCAGGGCTTGCCCTGATGTCGGTTTGGCAGACGCGAGGCGTGCCTCGGCTTTCTCCCGCAACTGTTGTCGGGTTATTTCATCTTCTTTATCGCTCATGGCATTATCTCCATTGACAGCAGGGGCAGTTGCGGTTTCCCAATCTTCCCAGCTATAGTGACCAATAACGAGGAAGTCATGCTCTATCAAATATTTTTCAAAAGCTTCACTATGCGGCAGGATCGTCTCCAGCAGTTCGCGCAAGTCGGGGATGTCCCACCGCCCATTGCCAAGCCAGTAAACCTGATGCCTTACGCATGCGCCGATATAGCGCAGTATTAAAGGCGCTGCACCAATATGGCATGAATCTCGGCGTCCGTCAGCACAATCGGGTTGGTCTGCATACTGCTGCCACGACTATTGGCGACGATTAGAGGGAAATCATCTGCCGTAATACCATAGTTGTTGATCCTTGGCAGTTGCAACTTTTCACTCCACCCCCCCAACAGCGCTATTAACGACGAACGGGCGGTAGCGTCATCCATCTCGGAGTTGTCAGCCAGTAAACGCCCCACTTGGGCATATTTGGCCAAGGCCTTGTTGTCCGGTTCGCGCTCTTGCATCGCCTTGATGTTAATTTCTGTGGCAGCGGCTACCAAAGTGCCGCAGACTACGCCGTGGGGGATAGGGAAGTAAGCGCCCAATGGGGAGGCCAAGCCATGCACAGATCCTAGCCCCACTTGTGCCAAAGTAATTCCCGAGAGCAAAGCCGCATAAGCCATCGCGCCACGTCCGTGGCTGGCGGCTGGTTCACTGCCTTCCCAGGCGGCAAAAAGACCTTCCTTCACAGCCAACATCCCGCTCCATGCCAATGCGTCAATGAATGGGTTGGCCTTGAGCGAAACGTAGGACTCTAACAATTGAGTAAAAGCGTCCATGCCATCGGCTGCCACCAGTTCGCGCGGACAGCTCGCTAACAAATCGGGGTCGATTACTGCGTATTCGGGGATTAAACACTCATCACGAAAGGACTTCTTAAAACCGTCACGGCCTGCTACGCTCAGAACCGAGTTTTTGGTCGCCTCGCTACCAGTTCCCGCCGTGGTGGGGACGGCGATAAAAGGAGTGCTGGGGCCGTGAAAAGGAATGTTCCTGCCGACCCCTTCAAGGTGATCCATCACCGAATTGCCGTGCGGCAACAATCCGGCTATCGCTTTGGCGGCATCGAGCACACTGCCTCCGCCAATGGCAATAACCACGTCAATCGCTTCACCGCGAAACTGGTTTACTGCTTCGTCCACCAGCATCGGTGACGGTTCGCCCGAAACCGTAAAATGCAACCAGCGAATACTCCTGGACTCTAGCGAATTGGTGAACGACTGCCAGCGTGGTGTAGCGCAAAAAGATTGTTTGCCGGTTACCAGTAAGGTTGTTCGGCCATAAGCCGCCGCCAACGCCGGGACTTCGTTGAGTCGGCCACTGCCATAGTAAATGCGCGGCAAGCGCGAAATTGAGAAAGGGTCGAATTGCATGGTTTTATCCTTGCGGAAAGAGGGCATCATAGCGGATTCCCTGCCGTGGCTGTGCCATCCATCCTGCGACCGTGTCCCGCCAAGCTAAATAATGGGCTGTTTCTTTATGTGCCACCGCAGCCTCGGCAGAGACATAAGCTTCATACAGGATAAATTGGCCGGGGTTTTCGGGCGATTGCAGCACGTCAAAACGACGGTTGCCGGACTCCAGGATAGACGCTTCATGGTTGAGCCGCGTGGCAGCGATAAAATCTTCTATGTGAGCTGGTTTGACTAAAACCTTGACCAAGGTAACGTACATAGTGGATGCCTTATATACTATGGAAATGACCCATATTATACTTCATCCGACAGAGTTTCCGGATTTTCCGGAATAGTTGGAAACTTAAAGCCATCAAGGTTTTGCCAAGTTTTGTAAATATTAAATTGACCGACAAGTGATAATCCTTACATCCTTATGTTCCAGCCCATCCTCAACAAACTTTCTAAGCAAAGCAACGTAAATATGTCCGGTATAAACCCGTGCATAATCATCCGCTGGTGGTTTTTGCGTGGCTTGGGGCTTGTTTATCTGTCTGCATTTTGGTCGATGGTTACGCAAATCGATGGCCTCATCGGTGCGAACGGCATCTTGCCGTTGCAAGAGCAATTGGCACGTATCGCGCACGCATTTCCGAATGAAAAATATTGGTATTTCCCAACCATCTTCTGGTTTGATGCATCGGACGTAATGCTGAAAGGTGTTTGTTTTGCCGGGATAGTAGCTGCTTGTCTGGTGATACTTAATATTTTCACCCGTGCAGCATTGATCGCTTGCTTTATAGGTTATTTGTCGATCACTACCGCCGGGCAAGATTTCACCGCTTTCCAATGGGATGCCCTTTTGTTGGAAAGCGGTTTTATGGCGATTTTTCTGACATGGAATTCTAGGATTATCGTATTGTTATACCGTTTGCTGATCGCCCGGTTCATGTTCATGAGCGGCGTGGTTAAAATTGCCAGCGGTGACCCGACTTGGGCGAATTTGACTGCACTCAATTATCATTACCTGACGCAACCACTACCGTCGCCGTTAGGGTATTACGCTTATTTTCTGCCAGAATGGTGGCATAAGCTGTGTGTTTTAGGCGTACTGTCAATTGAATTGCTGATTCCCTTTTTCGTATTTATGCCACGCCCATTGCGTTTGTTTGCCGCCTGGAGTTTTATCGTCCTGCAAACGGGCATCATACTGACTGGCAACTATACGTTTTTTAATGTGTTGACGTTGTTATTGTGCCTCTTTTTATTCGATGACCGCGATATTATAAGCATTACCCCAGGATGGCTTCGTGTACGTGTCCAACTCCGTTACCATCCAACGACATTCACGGCTAATTTATGCGCTACAGTTTGGGCAGGGTTTGTGCTATTGGTATTAACGACGCATATCTGGATGGCACAAACGCAGCGCTTGCCAATCAAAGCCTTACATATCTTGCTGCAAACAACGGCAACTTTCGGGATGATTAATAACTACGGACTTTTTGCGGTGATGACCACCGAACGCAACGAAATAATCGTTGAAGGCTCACAAGACAACATTCACTGGCTGGAATACGGGTTTAACTACAAACCCGATGCTGTGGATAAGCCCTTGATCTGGAATATTCCCCATCAACCGCGTCTGGATTGGCAAATGTGGTTTGCCGCGCTAAGCGAACCGCAGCCCGACGGCTGGTTTGAAAAGTTCATGCAGCGCTTGCAAGAAGGATCGCCTGATGTATTGGCTTTGTTGGCGTATAACCCTTTTCCCGAGAACCCGCCCGCTTATCTTCGGGCTTATTTATACCGCTACACGTACACAATGCCTGAGCGACGCAGGCTTACTGGGCATATCTGGCATCGGGAGAAATTGCGGCTATATTGGGCGTTATAGCAGGACTTCTTGGTGTCCACTAACCCACGCAAGCGCCTTCTCCCTTGAGGGAGNNGGAGATGGCATTGCTTAACTTAATGACAGTGACCCACTAACCGGGATGGACAGTTTTCAACACTGCTTAACGCATTAATGTACATATTGTGGAAAGATTCGTGTCAGTGATGCCCATACCCACCTCCCCAGCCATTGCCTCCACCGTTCCAGCCATG
>PMDM01000397.1:0-3247 GCA_003155565.1 Methylococcaceae bacterium
GCGCGGCATGTAAATCCAGCACGATCAACAAACCTAACTCCTCTGCCCATTGAAAAGCTTGGTCGAGTATGGCTATGCCACCTTCCACAAACGGATATTGATATTCCCCATAAGTCCTGTGATACGGGTAATCCGGGCCAAATATCCAATGCCCTATCGGGATACGCACCGCATTGATGCCTATACTGGCAAGCCAGGCGAAATCATTTCGCGTAATAAAGGTTTGCCAGTGATGCCGTAGTCTAGTCTCGGCTATAGCACCCAATTCAACACAATACGTAGTTTCATCCGTCGCGTTCAATCCTTCAAATACACTGGGGGTCATCCATTTTTCCAGTACTAACCAACCGCCAAGATTGACACCGCGTAGTTTTTTGCCTTTTTTATTGGTAAATGAGTGGGTCATGACCTATTTCCTCTTGTTAAATTAACGACACCCGCTAAAGCTATATTTTCAGTTTACGTTGATGAAATGCTTCCGCCGATGGCTGATTGGTAATGCTCAGTATTGCTGCATGAGGCAGTTCTTCGCCCAGCAATTCCAGCATCTTTGTTTCGCCGTCGGATGACAAGGAATCCAGGGCTTCCTCAATAAAAACCCATTTGGGTCGATGCAGCAAAACGCGGGCAATCCCCAAGCGTTGGCGCTGTTCACGGGAAAGTATCTGTTCCCATGANNAAGTTGCTTCACGAATTCTTTAAGTTCGACTTGTTTTAGTACATTTTCCACTACAGCCCGTTCGAACGAGGTTGTGGAATTGGGATAGCAAATGGCTGCATAGAGCGACCCGGTTGGCAAATAAGGCCGAGGCGGCATAAAGAACAGGGAGCCATCCGCCGGAACTTGAATATGACCGAATCCCCACGGCCATAAGCCAGCAATTGCCTCGAACAATTTTGCCCCCATGCCGACTTCACCGGAAATCAGCACCCGTTCGCCCGCTTTAATTTCAGTGTTGATGGTTGCTGAGATGGTATCGACCCCAAAATTGGCAATGGTGACATTATCAAACTTTAAGACGGATTTTTTTGATTTTTCCACACAAATCTGATGTGAATTGTGGCAGGATATATCGTGTTCCAACTCGTCCAAGGCTTTAACCAAGCCTAAAACCCGCTCAACCGATGCCCGCCAATTGGCGATTTCGGCCATACTGTTCACTGGCCAGGACAGGGCCGAAACCATTTGCTGAAATGCCTGGACAGATTGCATTAAAGAGCCCAAGGTAATTCCTCCGGCAATATAACGTGGTGCCGCCACCAAAATAGGCAGTGCCATCGAAGTGACCGAGTAACCTGTCGTGAACATCTGAATTTGTTTCCAAGCCGCTGTTTGTTGACGATAAGCCGCAATAATTGTCTGGAATGAGCCAAGAAAGCGCTCCTGTTCATTGCTCTCGCCCTGAATTAAGGCGATGGCCTGGGAATTTTCTTGTACTTTTATTAGGTCATGACGGTAATTGGCCTCTTGGCTTTGCCGGACATTCGTTGCCGCAGTGAGCGATTTACCCATCCACCATCCCAATATTGATGCACAAACTGCATACATTATCGAAATCCAAACTAAATAACCGGTAACCGAAAGTGTAAAAAAGCCCAGGTCAAAAACAACCGTACCCGATAACGTCCATAGAATTTCAGTAAAGCTGCCCAACAACAACAGGCTGTAAAACAGTGAATGACCCAACGCGATGGCTTCTTCAGTCGCTATGCGGATGTCTTCTGCTATGCGTCCGTCGGGATTGTCATAATCGCCTTTTGACATAAAAGTCAGTTGATAATGCCGGCCATTATGCATCCATTTGGAGATGACCTTTTCCGTCAACCATAAGCGCCAGCCGATCAGCAAACGCCGTTTAACAACCAAGTGCAGGGTTGTTATCGCAATATTGGCAATAAAAATAAGCGCTAATAACCCTACCTGCGTGATTAAGCCTGACATTGACCGCTGTTCAAGGTCATCAAACAGGGCCGCATTCCATTCTGTAATCACCACGGCTATGCCCATTTGAAACACGGTAAGGACAATCAGGAACACTGTGTCCATACGGATTACGAGCTTATTTTCGGAACTCCAAAATGGCCCCGCCAATTTTATAAACTGAATTAAAAATCCGTTTTGCCGTTGCATCGGTTAATCCCCTGTCGAAAATGCAGTATTGGGTAATTTAACATCTAAATATTTGTATATTTAAGGAATCTCTGAACAAGTCCTTCGACGACCAACGGAAGTGCCTGTGGTGCAAGCTCAGGACGAACGGCAAACTGTTGATTCCGTTCGTGGTGAGTCCTTCGATACACTCAGGAGAGCCGTGTCGAACCATGAATGGAATCAACTTGTTAAGAGTTTCCTTAATTCCTATCGTATTATCGTTAATAATAGCTTACCGTTGAACGCAACAATATCAAACAGGAATCTGATTACGATGATCTCAACGACATCAAGCAACATTTTAAACATAGCCCATCGTGGAGCGCGGGCTTATGCGCCTGAAAATACGCTCGTCGCCTTCGCCAAAGCCAAAACCTTGGGCTGCGAAATGTTCGAGATGGACGTACGCCTATCGAAAGATGGTGTAGTTGTCGTTTATCACNNGAAAGATGGTGTAGTTGTCGTTAATCACGACGAACACCTGACACGATGCACCGATGCCAAAACCAAATTTCCTGGCCGCAACAGTTACAATGTCGCAGATTTTACTTATGCGGAGCTTAGTAGCTTGGATGCCGGTAGCTGGTATATTGAGCAGTTGGCACTTGCCAGCGAAGAACGGCAACCTTTTTTGCATAGCCTGACGGATGCCGAAATAGCTGAATATATTAGCCCAACCGAACGAAATCTCTATGCGTCCGGCAACATCAGGATCCCGACCCTTGCCGAAACCTTATACTTGGCTAAGGAGCTAGACTTGATGGTCAACATAGAACTTAAAAATCAACCAGATGGTACAACAGGGTTAGTTGAGGCCGTTTTGAATATAATAGAAACAGTGAAAATGGAAGGCCGAATCCTGGTTTCTTCTTTTGAGCATGATATGCTCAAGCAAATACGGCAACACACCAAAACAATTGCCACGGCTGTTCTTACTGAAATGCCAATCAAAGCCCCAGTGACTTATCTACGCAAACTTAAGGCGAATGCTTATAACATTGGTTGTCATAAGGATTATAAGCTCAAGGGGTTCAGTGGTTTGTCCGGTAAGCGTTATCTCGCCCACATTGGTAAAGTACATAAAGCAGGTTTCGG
>PMDM01000397.1:3266-3400 GCA_003155565.1 Methylococcaceae bacterium
GGATTGACTAATGGTTCATGCAAGGCAGGGTTGCAACTAATCTGGCTAAGTTAAGTGATTGAGTCTGCCCTTGTAGGCATCCCGCGAGGAGAGGGAGTCTGCTTCCTTAACTTGACGGCATTGGGCAATATGCC
>PMDM01000350.1 GCA_003155565.1 Methylococcaceae bacterium
TCGTGCTGGATTTACATGCCGCGCCGGGTTGCCAAAACGGTTTCGATAACGGCGGCATTAAAGATGTGTGCGAATGGCACACGGATGAAAGCTATATCAACCATTCCCTGTGGGTGCTGGAACAGTTGGCAGAACGCTATCATGGGCGGCCTGCATTGCACGGGATTGAAGTATTGAACGAACCTCGTTGGGATGTGGATACCGGCTTGCTAAAAAAATATACAACGGATGGCTATTATCGCATCCGCAAATACTGTAATCCCGAAGATGTGGCAGTGGTTTTTCATGACGGCTTTCGGTCTTATCAAAAATATCTGGGTTTCCTGAAAGAACCCGAATTCGACAATGTGGTATTCGATATTCACAGATACCAATGTTTCGCACGGGAAGATATTGACGCTGATATTTACGGACACGTCAAAAAAACCGTGGTGGACTGGAAACAAGAAGCCGATGCCATCATTCAGGAAATGAACCAGTGGACGTATGTCGGTGAATGGAGTTTGGGGCTGGATTTACGGGTGGTTTCGCTGTGGGCGGAAGGGCCATTCAACCATGCGCTAGAAAAAATGGACAAATTCCAAATGGATGTTGCCTACCGTGTCTATGCCTCCGCACAATTGGCAACGTATGAAAAATATCTCGGTTGGTTTTTTTGGAGCTACAAAACCGAAACCACGCCAGCATGGTGTTTTCGTGATTGCGTCAATAACGGCTGGTTACCAGATAGGTTTGATTTTGAATGATTTTTGATTGTTGAGGCTTTGACTGACCCAGGATTAAACGTAACGTATTGATTCTATTATTTGTTATCGTAAATTTGTCGAACGGTCGAACCTTGTACGAAAATGATTTATTCAGCGATGCTACAGAAAGTTGCTGACAAATCCATCCGTGATTTGTCAGCGCCGCTTTCAACTAAAACACCCTGCATTATCATCCCTGCCGATTTTTCGTCTTCACATTACTCTCTACTGGGAGCAGTGATAGCTTCATACGGTCGAAAAAGTAGCCGATAAAGCCGATCATCACGACGGCAAAGAGTACTCGGCTGATAATCAAGACCTCAGCCAGCGGCATCTCGGAGTCTCCTCCAGCCAGTGTTTTTACGAAATCTGCAATCCGGTTAAAGCCGGTTGCACTACTATCAAGAAGATTAATCAGTTGGTTGCTCATTTTGGTCACCCTCGATCTATGTTAATGAAATGGGTCGTTTAATACCTCAATGAGTTTTAAAAAAGTGTGCATCCTTGCACAACACAACATCCTTTTATTATCAGGAGGTACAGGCACAATGTAGATCAGTTGTCTACTTTATACCGTGAACCAGTCGTGATTTCTATGAAGTATTACCATTCAGGATGAAATAAATCCTGATTTTTTAGGCTGGGTTTCGAAGAATGTAGGTTTGTAATTGTCTGGTCAGATATCCAGCCAATTTTGGGGCTTTAGATAACGCTCATAAAGCGCCGCTTCTGGGCTACCGGGTTCAGGTTGCCAGTTATATTTCCAGTGCACAATGGGTGGGAGTGACATTAGGATGGATTCTGTCCTGCCGCCGGATTGCAAACCGAACAGTGTTCCTCTGTCATAAACCAGGTTGTATTCAACATACCGCCCTCTACGATAAAGCTGAAAATCGCGTTCCCTGTCGCCAGAAGGCGTGGTTTTGCGTTTCTGTACGATGGGCAAATAAGCCTTGATGTAATGATCGCCGACGGATTGCATCAGGGCAAAGCAGCGTTCAAAACCCCATTCGTTCAAATCATCAAAAAATAACCCACCGATACCACGGGTTTCATTCCGGTGTTTAAGGAAAAAGTAGTCATCACACCATTTTTTATACTCTGGGTAAACGTTATCGCCAAAAGGATCGCACGCAGATTTTGCAATTTGATGCCATTGGATAACGTCTTCCTCAAAGGGATAAAAAGGCGTTAAATCAAACCCGCCGCCAAACCACCAGATGGTTGGTTCATTTTCCTTTTCTGCGATGAAAAGCCGCACGTTGGCGTGGGAAGTGGGTACATAAGGGTTGTTGGGATGGATAACCAGCGACACGCCCATCGCCTGAAATTGTCGATTGGCAAGTTCAGGCCGCTTTGCGGTGGCTGATGGAGGTAGGTTAAAGCCAGATACGTGCGAAAAATTCACTCCTCCTTGCTCAAAAACCTGTCCATTGGTCAATACCCGTGTCCTTCCGCCACCGCCTTCGCTGCGCGTCCAGAGGTCTTCAATAAACCGCGCTTCAGGTTCTTCACTTTCCAAAGCGCTGCAAATGCTATCTTGTAGGCTGAGTAGATAATTTTTTACTTTGTTAATGTCTTCAATATTCATAGGTAAGCCAGCGTAATCAGATTTGTTTTAAAAGATACTGCAATTCAGCCTGAATCTTTTTGCGGTAAAAAATAAACTTCCAGCGCGAGCCGCCACATTGCCGCCACAAAATGGCTGAACGCACACCCGCCAATAGTAATGCCCTGACCTTATTGGCGATATCGGGTCTGGATAGATATTGCTGATCACCATTCACCATAATCCTGGGCTGTAAGGTACTGATTGTACTTTGATAAAGTCCTCCCAGATTGGCTAATACATTGCCGTGCAGCAGGCCAAACTGTTCCGTTTGCGCTTGCGCTTTAACGATTCCAGCTTGTATGGTGCTGAGCATGTCCTTATGGTCGGAAAGTTTTCTTTCCAGAAATACAATAGCTGCCGCATAACGAGCTTGCTCAGGATTGGGCGCTTTATCGCCAGTTATTTGGCCGTCAAGCTGTTCTAAGCCTAATTTCAACCCACCCAACCCGCCATAAATATCGCCCACACTGTCTGAATCTATTTTTAATATACTGCCAATACTGGCTTCCATAGCCTGTTCGTTGGCTGTCCCGGTGGTAGCCAGTTGTTGCACTAGCACGGCTACTTGGGCTATTCCAGCAAGCGCGATGGTTTGATTGGTGAGGGTATTGAGTTCCATACGTCTATATTGAAGAATAGTTAAGGTGTAATCGTACCAATAATGAAGTCTGTTGTTCAATGACAACTTGGCAAAAATTTGATTACGATCAAAGTACCCGCAGTTTATGGGTTGTGATATAAATACCATAGATTACAAATTTATGGAGACGAAAATGACTGAATTAGCATCGTTAACGGTAACAGGTATGAAATGTGGCGGCTGTGAAAACAATGTCACTACAAAATTAAAGACCTTGGAAGGCGTGAAATCGGCGACGGCATCAAGCAAAAATCAAGAAGTTAAGGTCGAATTCGATAGGGAACAAACCAGCCTTAAGGCGATTGCACAAGCAATTACTGACGTAGGATATACGGTAGTAGACAATATCTGATTGATTTTTCACAACCTTAAGGTGAAACCATGAGTACAGAACCAATTGTCGAAGAAACAACAGCCGAAACAAGATTATCCATCATGGGCATGACTTGCGCGGGTTGCGTGAGTACGGTTGAAGGCGCGTTGTCCGCCGTGCCGGGCGTGGTTTCGGTGAACGTGAACTTTGCCGACCATTCCGCTATGGTCAAAGGCAATGCCGATCCTGAGTTGTTAAAACAGGCCGTAGTTAGTGCGGGTTATGATGCTGCGGTTATGGCAGGATTGGAAAATCCGGAAGAGCAAGAAGCGCTGGAGCGGCAGCGTTATCGTTCCTTGATGAAAAAAGCGGCGGTAGCTGGCGCTTTCGGCGCTTTTCTTATGGCGGCAGAACATTTTGCCTGGTTGCCCGACATAGGTTCTGCAACCGGAAACTGGGTTTGGCCTGAACTGGCACTGATTACCTTGGGAGTCATGATCTACTCTGGTTTGCATTTTTACCAGGGTGCGGCCAAAGCGTTGAGTTTGGGGCAGGCCAATATGGATACCCTGATTGCCTTGGGTACGGGTGCGGCGTGGCTATTTTCCTGTATTGTCATTGATTTCTCAGGCGTGTTGCCGTCCTTGGCTAAACACGCATACTTTGAGGCGGCGGTTGTCATCCTGGCTATCATTAACCTGGGAACAGGGTTGGAGACGATGGCTAGAGGCAGGACTTCCGGTGCAATCAGGAACCTCATTG
>PMDM01000395.1 GCA_003155565.1 Methylococcaceae bacterium
AAGAAGATGTCCAGTGCGTTTTTGGTCGCGACCCTGCTGCACACAGTGTTTGGGAAATATTACTGACTTATTCCGGTGTGCATGCGGTACTCACGCACCGGGTCACCCATCGCTTATGGAAAGCGAACTGGAAACTATCTGCACGCCTTTTATCGGCGTTTTGTAAAACGATAACAGGTGTTGACATCCATCCCGGCGCTACTATCGGGCGGCGCTTATTCATCGATCACGCGTTAGGCGTAGTGATCGGTGAAACTGCCGAAATTGGCAACGATGTCACTTTGTATCATGGGGTAACTTTAGGCGGCACCACCTGGAACAAGAAAAAGCGTCATCCCACGCTAGGGAATAATGTCTTGGTGGGTTCTGGTGCCAAAATTTTGGGTGCCATCACCTTGGGAAATAACGTCCGTGTTGGTGCTAACTCCGTCGTCGTTAAAGATGTGCCGCCGTGCTGCACGGTTGTCGGCATTCCGGGACGGATAATTCAAAGTAAAGGTACACAAATTCAAAACCGTCATGGTATTGATTTGGATCATCATCTTATCCCCGATCCAGTCGGTAAAGCCATTGCCTGTTTGATTGAACGGATCGATGAGCTGGAATCCAGGCAAAGCCAATTATCTGAGGTACGACAAGTTGCAGTTGCGGAAGATTCGTCAAAAACGCCAGTACATGATGAGGATTGTGAGACCTGCGACGCTGAAAACCTTTGTCTTCCTAAACAGGAAAAGATAGTAACTCTCAACACTGAGCGCCGAAATGGATCTATTAGACTTTGAAGCACAAGGCTTATATTTTGAAGAGCCAGAAGTAGCGGGTGTAAAA
This sequence comes from Methylococcaceae bacterium, assembly GCA_003155565.1. GTDB lineage: Bacteria > Pseudomonadota > Gammaproteobacteria > Methylococcales > Methylomonadaceae > Methyloglobulus. The sequence goes on from PMDM01000395.1 coordinate 829, forward strand.
GAGTTAATCACTGCCGCTGCAAATAATTATGCTGCCGGAACTGCCGAGTTCCCCTTACTCAGGGCATATTTTTTAGCTCCTGATTCTTTGAACGTTTTGGTTGCATTAAACCGGTTTTATTATTACCAGCATCGTCTAGAAGATGCACTAGTGGCAACCAGTCGTGCATTAATGGTGATTAGGCCCAAGGTGGCTTTCCCTGAAAACTGGTGTGATTTAACCCTGGATCATATCACGGGTTCACCTGCTGAATTGTTAACTCAGGTCAGGTTGTATCTGTTTACCCTGAAAGCGATTGGTTTTTTAAATATGCGTTTGGAATACCTGGATATTAGCCGAGCTATTTTTGAGAAATTGGTTAGCTTGGATAGCAAAGACCGAATTGGCGCGAAGGGTTTACTGGAATTGGTGATTAACCGCCAAACCGAACACATACCTCAACCAAGCGTTATGGCTTAATTTAAGAACATTTGGAGTGTTAAATATGTTGAAAGACGAAACTGATTCATTTTCATTGTGGGCAATAATTTCTATTTTAACTTTTGTAGTACTGGCTATTTATCTGTTAACTCAGGATGCGTCATTAGTCTGGCCGATTTGATTACTGGAGAAAAACAATGAGTTTAGAAGAAGAACTGGAAGAGTTGGAATCAGCTGAAGATTTTTTACAATATTTTCAATTGGATTATGTGCCTAGTATTGTTCATGTCAATCGTCTTCATATCCTGCAACGGTTTCATGATTACTTACAGCAGGCTGCCGATGGTATGCCGGAGGATGAAACACCGAAACGGGCTGTTTACAGTAAACTTTTACTGCGCGCCTATCAGGATTTTGTGGAATCTGATGCCCAAACCGAAAAAGTCTTTAAGGTCTTTGCCATGGGTGAGCCGCAATCTGCATTTGTAGCGTTAACCGATATTAAGACATGAAACCCGAGCGCTACGACGAAGGCCGTTTTGAGTATGGTGAAACGGTGCGGGTTACCCGGAATGTCCGTAATGATGGCACTTATCCTGGAATGGACGTTGGAGAGTTGTTGATTCGTCGGGGTAGTGTCGGTAATGTCATTGAGGTGGGTACTTTTTTGCAAGACCAAGTTATTTTCACAGTACACTTCCTAAATCATGGCCGAATGGTAGGTTGTCGTCTCGAAGAATTGATTGGCGCTGAAGAACCTTGGAATCCCAGTCGCTTTGAGTTCAGGGATAAGGTGGTTTGTACGATTGATTTGGGTATTCAAGGCAATATCCTGTTTAACAAAGGTACAGAGGGAGAAGTATTCAAGGTACTCAGGGAAAGTGAACAGATTCAATATCATGTGGCATTTCAGGGCAAAGTCCTGCAAGTGCCTGAACCAGCACTTGCCCCAGCGCACCCAGAAACTTTCAAAGAGCCAGAGTTTTAAACATGACTCCATCCGCTAAAACATTTGCCCGAAATGATGGAACGGAAGCCTACAATGTACTAAGGGCAGCATTAGCCTTATTTAAAAAAACGCCCAGTGAACTGGCCGAAACAGAATTGACCCGCGCCCAGCGGCAAGCAACCAATGAATATAAGCTCGAAACCCGTGTGCTTAATTCCAAGGAAGCATCAAATGTAATTATTACCGACGAGGAATTGCAACGTGCTTATCAGGAGATAAGTGGACGTTATGATGACGAAGCACAATTTTTAAAAGACCTGGAAAAAAACCAACTTGATGAAGAGGCGTTGCGTTCTGCACTTTATCGTCAGTGCCGGGTTAATACGGTGCTGGATCTTATCGCCAGCCGCGCACCCAAGATCAGCGATGTCGAAATTGGTATTTATTTTCACCTGCATCCAGAGCAGTTTCAACTGCCTGAGCGGCGTGAAGCAAGCCATATCCTGATTAGCATAAATCCCGACTACCCCGAAAACACGGCAGAAATGGCGCTTAGCCGCGCCCAGGAAATCACAGATAGACTACGCAAAAAACCTTACAAATTTGCTGACTTGGCGCTGAAGCATTCGGAATGTCCAACCGCGTTACAAGGTGGAATGCTCGGCAAATTTCCACGCGGTAAACTCTATCCAGAATTGGATGAGGTGCTATTCAAGTTAAAGCTGGGTGAAATTAGCGATCCAGTTAAGTCTGAAATCGGCTTCCATGTATTGTTATGTAAGAGTATACAAAAGGCCGAGAATCTTTCCTTGGCTAAAGCAACACCCAAAATTCGCCAATTGATGACCGAACGCGCTAGACGAATCTGTCAACGTGCCTGGGTTGCCAATTTACCTGCCCTTGAACTTGGAGTAAGCCACCATGAGTGATAAAGAGATAAAGCACTGTTCTTTTTGCGGAATAGCCCAATCCGCATCAGTGCCGTTAATCGCAGGGTCTGAGGGATTTATTTGTGGGGCTTGTGTGTCATTGGCAAATCAAGTGGTCAGTAACTGGAGCCGAAAAAAAGAGCTTTCCGAAATGCAAGGTGCATTACCCATCCCAGCGAAGATAAAAGAGCATCTTGACCAGTATGTTATCGGCCAACATTTGGCGAAAGAAATATTATCTGTGGCTGTCTATAACCATTACAAACGGCTCAAGCACGAAAGCGGTGATGCGGGTTTGGGTGAATTTGATAAGGATGTGGAAATTGGCAAATCGAATATCCTGCTCATAGGGCCATCTGGAACAGGAAAAACTTTACTGGCTAGCACGTTGGCGAAAATTGTCGGCGTGCCTTTTGTGGTGGCAGATGCGACCACACTGACGCAAGCCGGTTATGTTGGCGACGATGTTGAAAATATTCTGGTTCGGCTGCTGGATGTCGCAGAAGGTAATTTGGCGAATGCCGAATGGGGCATTGTTTACATTGATGAAATTG
>PMDM01000168.1 GCA_003155565.1 Methylococcaceae bacterium
GACTGAAGCATAGATTCCTTAAATGGATACTATAAAAGCTAAATTCCCTATTGACTGTCATCAATCGGAATGGCAGGACACATTATTCATAACTTCATTAATTAGCTTAATTTCAGGCTACAATTAGTTACAGTCGATTCTGTTTTAGGACATTCACTTGCGTATAGCTTATTTCATCAACCAGTACCCCAAAGTCAGCCATAGTTTTATCCGTCGTGAAATACAGGCGCTTGAAGCGTTAAATATACCTGTACTCCGTTTTGCACTGCGCTCTAATCCTGATGAATTGGTGGATGAGTTGGATCGACTTGAGCTGGATAAAACGCAGTATATTCTTTCAGCGCCAGCTGTAGATTTTTTGCTAGCCCTGGGTTCTTGTTTGTTACGACAGCCAGGCGTTTTTTTTAAAACAATATCGACAGCCCTGAAATTGGGATTAAGGTCTGATCGTGGTATTTTCAGGCATCTGATTTATTTTGTCGAAGCCTGTTTGCTTACTGTGTGGCTTAAAAAAGCCAAAGTAAACCATGTGCACGCGCATTTTGGCACTAATTCCACCATGGTGGTGATGTTGGCACATTTGCTGGGTGGCCCGGATTATAGTTTTACGGTACATGGCCCGGAAGAATTTGATAAGCCGGAATTTATTCATCTGGCAGATAAAATACACCACTGCCGTTTTGTGGTTGCCATTAGTTCGTATGGTCGTAGTCAGTTATTCCGCTGGATTCCTGCCGCTGAATGGCATAAGGTCAACATTGTACATTGTGGGCTTGATGCGGCTTTCCTTGCTCAAAAGGCCACAAAAATACCTAAAGCCTCACGACAACTACTCTGCATTGGTCGTTTGTGCGAACAAAAAGGACAGCTTTTGTTATTGGATGCCATGAAGCAATTGCACGATGAAGGCATTAACTGCAAATTGATATTGGCGGGTGATGGCCCTATGCGTAAAGAGGTTGAGCGTCGAATAGCAGAATATCAACTAAGTAAGTCGGTTGAAATCACGGGCTGGATTAGCAGTGAGCAGGTTAAATCCCTGTTACTGGAATCCAGGGGCATGGTACTACCCAGTTTTGCAGAGGGACTGCCCGTCGTCATTATGGAAGCCTTGGCGTTGCGCCGCCCGGTTATCTCAACGTACGTGGCCGGAATACCGGAATTAATTCAACAAGGTAAAAATGGCTGGCTGGTGTCGCCTGGGGATGTCAATAGCTTGAAAATAGCCATACAGGAATTGCTAAATGCAAGCGTTGCTGATCTTGAGGCTATGGGACAGCATGGATTTGATGCCGTTAACGCCCAGCATGATATAGAAAAAGAAGCTCGCAAAATGGCTAGCTTATTTACCGGTGCTATCGCCTGATGATCTTAGGCTTGCATCTAATTTTATTTGCTGTACTGATTTCAACCCCGTTACTCGTTGTTGGGACTGAATGCCTTGTTGCACTTTTCTTTGATACCAAAGCATTACCCTGCCCTGATACGCCCGAAAAAGCTATTGCATATAAGATTTTGATCCCGGCCCATAATGAAGCCAGTATCGTCGGNNCTAATCCTGAAAACATTATTCTCATTGCCGATAATTGTGCAGACACCACGGCAGAGATAGCGCGATCATTGGGTGTTACCGTATTAGAACGGAATGACGCTACCCATCGCGGCAAGGGATTTGCTTTGGACTTTGGCATTCAGTATTTAAGGGTTAATAGCCATCCAGACGTGTTAGTTATCATAGATGCTGATTGTGAAACCAGTAAAAACTCCCTTATTGCATTAATCAATCTTGTATCTGTACTAGNNCTAGGTAAGCCCGCACAAATGACCAATATCATGCGCGTGATAGATAATGCTAGCATCAAACAAAAAATTGCAGGCTTTGCGTGGTTTCTGAAAAACAAAATCCGTCCCTTAGCCATGTATAGGATGGGATTGCCGGTAGCTTTAACCGGGACAGGCATGGCCTTACCATGGCAATTACTAGAATCCGTAAAAGTGGGCCACGGCAATATTGTTGAAGATATGCAGCTGGGTATTGATTGCGCGATTAATGGCTATCCGCCTGTGTTCTGTCCTGATGCCGTGGTTTATAGCGATTTTCCGGAACAGTCTTCCGCTGAACTTACCCAACGTACCCGTTGGGAACATGGTCATTTACAAACAATTTTTCATCAAATACCTATCCTCATTAAAGAATCTTACCGCCAAAAAGACTGGCGTTTGTTTGCAATGGCATTGGATATTGGCGTACCGCCATTGTCATTACTGGTAATGATTTCCTTGAGCGGCTTTATGGCCTTGTCCTTACTCTTATTGATAACAGAGACTGCAACAGCATTCCAACTATTGCTACTGAGTTTTTTTTACTTTGCTGCCATGCTTACCAGCGTTTGGTGGCGTTATGGTCAGGCTTACTTGTCCGCGAAAGAACTCTCCGGTATCCCACAGTATGTTATTTCTAAGTTATCGATCTATTTCGCCTTTATATTTAAACGTCAAAAAGAATGGATTAGAACTGACCGGGATNNTCGAAAAAGATTTTTCCCGAAACGTCTGGTGTTTGCTGGGCTTGCCGTTCGACGCAATCACACTCGAACAAACAGCTATTGAGATTTTATCGGCGGCAAACGAACGCAAATCTTGTTTTCTATCGACACCCAACATGAATTTTTTGTGTGCCGCACAAACCGATAACGCGTTTAGGGCATCGGTAATCAACAGCGACTTATCCATTGCTGATGGCTTCCACATTGTATTGGTTACCAAACTGCTGGGTATTCCCATACCTGAGCGAGTGGCAGGCTCCGACCTGATAGAACATCTATACCGCCGTCGCACGACCGTGCCTTTAAAGGTCTTTTTTTTCGGGGGTGAACCGGGTGTGGGTAAGCTAGCAAGCCAAAAAATCAATCAAAAACCGGCAGGGTTGCTGGCAATCGGACACTACGCCCCAGGTTTTGGCACAGTTGATGAAATGAGTGCCCCTGAAATCATCAACAATATCAATCAACACGACGTGGAGTTTTTGATTGTCTCCTTAGGTGCAAAAAAAGGCCAGGCCTGGATTGAGCTTAACAGGCGTCAATTGAATGCCCCTGTTATTAGCCACTTGGGCGCAGTCATTAATTTCTATGCAGGCACTGTCAAACGAGCGCCCATGTTGGTTCAACGCTTAGGTTTTGAATGGCTTTGGCGTATCTACCAGGAACCTGGCTTATGGCGGCGCTATTACAATGATGGGAAGATCTATTTAAGATTGCTGTTGTGCGTCATTGTCCCTCACTGGTTTTGGTTGAACTTCATACAAACCAAGCAATCTGATCAAACGATGACGATCAAGGCTTTAATCGAAGCTGAAAACATCAATCATATTTCATTAACAGGATGTTGCACTGTCCACACCATTCCTCCCTTACGGGAAGCATTCAAGAAAGCAGCCACAGAAAAACGTGATGTAGTCCTCGATTTACAGAACGTAACCTTAATAGATAGTGCTTTTCTTGGCCTATGTCTGGTATTGTATAAACATCTAAACGCCTCAGGAAATTCGCTCAAACTCATCAATCCCAACAAGGACGTGAAGCGCATCATGAAATGGCAAAAAGTTATTGATCTATTGACTTAGATTTTATTCACCGGCAGGCATTTTCAAAAATTAAACCCCCACCTCGTAAAACCTAAACAATGTCTGGTGCTTTCTGCTACTGATTGCACTTAAGACCTTGTTAAACTGGTATGGCTTAAGGTTGGTTTAGGCGATATTAATTCTTATTTTCTCTTAACAAACAGGTATGGATAAAGAAATTGTCTGGCGTATGAATTGGCAAAGCTGGCTCTGGCTAGGTATTGCCCTGACGCTAATGACCGTCGCATTCTGGGGGGGAATCGAGGAGTTAACTATACGCTGGGATAAACAGGAAGAATACAGCCACGGTTATATGTTACCTTTTATTACCTTGTTTTTTATCTGGCAAAAGAAGAATACCATCATCCGAAGTGAATTTGCCCCTTCATGGTGGGGTTTAGCACTAATATTAGCCGCGTTGGTCGTTTTCGTAATCGGCGAAGTCAGCGCCCTTTTCATCCTGACCCAATACGCACTCATTGTGGTTTTAGTCGGTCTAGCCCTGGCCATCATGGGATGGCCAGCCATCAGGCCGGTGCTAGTTCCGATACTACTCCTGGTTTTCGCCATTCCCCTGCCCTACTTTCTCGAAGCCAATCTTTCTGCCAATCTACAGCTGTTATCCTCAAAACTGGGGGTTTATTTTATTCGCTGGTGTCAAATTCCGGTTTTTCTGGAAGGCAATGTCATTGACTTAGGCATCTTCAAACTCCAAGTTGTTGAAGCGTGTAGCGGATTGCGTTATTTATTTCCCCTGTTAAGTTTAGGGTTTATTTGCGCCTACTTATTTGATGTGGTTTTTTGGAAACGTGTGCTGCTAGTCTTATCGACCGTTCCCATCACTATCCTCATGAACAGCTTTCGTATCGGCATGATAGGAGTGCTGGTAGACAACTGGGGCATAGCAATGGCTGAAGGTTTTCTGCATGATTTTGAAGGCTGGATCGTTTTTATGGCCTGTTTTGGTGTCCTCTTCATTGAAATGGCCATCCTAAGCAGGATCGGCGGCGATAAAAAACCCCTGTTTGAGATTTTCGGCTTGAGTCAATCCAGTGCTATAGACCTTAACGCCAGCACCGTCAAACAAAGACCTTTATCTTATCCTTTGATTGCATCAGTAGTCGCCTTGGTCGCCTCAGTCGTGGTGGTCTCTTCCATCGAAAAACGTGCAGAGATTATTCCTTCCCGAGCCCTGTTCCCTGAATTTCCTACCCAAATCGGCAACTGGCAGGGCGAACAAACCGCCATGGAGGATACGGTTACAAAATACCTGGGGTTGACTGATTACGTCCTGGCAAACTATAAGGACGAAAAATCACAATCGGTAAATTTTTATGCCGCTTACTATGAGTCTCAACGCAAAGGAGTTTCACCCCATTCGCCCCGTGTCTGTATTCCAGGTGGCGGCTGGCAAATTACCGATATTACCCGTACACAAATAGGTGACATACCGGTTAATCGCATCGTAATAAAAAAAGAAGACAATACCCAACTAGTCTATTATTGGTTTCAACAACGTGGACGGCAGTTCGCCAATGAATATTTTATGAAATGGTATTTATTCAAGGATGCCCTGCTCCTGAATAGGACGGATGGCGCACTGGTTCGTATTACGACTGCGGTAAGCTCAAATGAAAACATAGCGGACGCTGACAATCGCCTTAAGGCTTTTGCCCAACAAGTCGCGCCTGTTTTACCTAAATTTATTCCTAATTAAATTTTAATAAAGTGTCATGAAAAGATTAATGTTTGTTTTTTTATTGGTATTGGTTCAAGGATGCGTCAAATCCGAAGACAAGATCAAGGATTATTTAGCCAGCGGTAAATCACTTTATCAACAAGGCTCATACGATAAGGCCAAAATCGAATTCAAAAATGTCATCCAACTAGATGCCAAACAAGCCGATGCCTACTACTACTTGGCACTTATTGATGAAAAAAACCAAAACTGGCAAGGTATGTTTGCAAACCTGACGCAAGTCACCAACCTTGACCCCAAACACAACGATGCTTTTTTAAAGCTGGGTCGATTAAGCCTATTATCAGGCCGTGTAGATGAAACTCTAAAGCATGTCGAGGCAGCGTTAAAAAACAATGCCGATAACCCTGATGCACTGGCTTTGAAAGGTGCCGTGTTTGTCAAACAGGGCAACCTCAATGGTGCCATGGCGCTGTCCGAGCAGATTTTAAGCCAACACCCTGACCACACCGATGCGGTTAGCTTAAAAACTGTCGTTTATATGTCAAAAAATGACATGAAAGCTGCGTTGGCGACTGTCGAAAAAGCGCTACTGACAAAACCCAGTGAAATCTCGCTTTTGCTACTCAAATTGCAAGTCCACAGCCAAAGCAAAAACCTCGCCGCCGTAGAACAGGATTACCTTAATTTAATCAAACAATTCCCGGACAAACTGGAATACACTTATGCTTTGGTCAAGTATTATGCCGATAATGCCCAGGAAGACAAAGCCTTAACCACGTTGCAAACGCTTATAGACAGCCATCCTGATAAACTGCAACCCAAGCTGGTTTTAGTTGATTTCCAAATGCAAAAAACACCCGAACTCGCCGAGAAAAGTTTAACGACTTATCTCGCCCAGTTTCCTGGGGAATCCGATTTACATTTCCGTTTAGCCGCACTTTATATCAAACAAAATAAACTTGCCGAAGCAAAGCAGACTTTAAGCAAAGTCGTTGAACTGAAAGCTGACGCAAAAGAAGGCCTGAGCGCCAAGATAATGCTGGCAAAATTAGCCTTACAAGAAAACGATTCCGAACTGGCCCTCAACTTCGTAAATCAAGTCTTGGCTGTTGATGGACACAATCTCGAAGGACNNGGAAGGTTTATATGACGAAGTTATCTCCAATTTACGTGGCGTATTGAGGGACTATTCCAATTCTGATGAAGGCATGGTTCTAATGGGTCAGGCTTATCTCAAGAAAAACTCACCTGAATTGGCTGAAGAAAACTTTCGCAAAGCGCTAGCTGTTAATCCAGCCAATTTTGATGCGCTCATGCCAGTAGTATCAAACTTGATAAAAAACAAAGAAATTGCCAGAGCCGATGAACTCTTGCAAAAAGCATTAGCCGTAAAACCTAACCACGCCGGCGCGTTGCGGGCCTTGGCGCAAGTCAGGTTAATGCAAAAAGACTGGTCTGGTACCCAAAAAGTGGCCGACACCATTGCCTCTAAACCTAAAGGTGCGGGTTTTTCGAAATTTCTAAGTGGGAAAATATCTGAAGAACAGGGTCTTTATAAAGAAGCCATTGGCCAATACAAAGAAGCATTAACTATTTCACCTGATTTATCAGATGCCCTACGCGGCATGGCCAGCAGCTATGAAGCACTAAAACAACCTGAAGTTATGCTCGCTTTCCTTGAAGAGTTCATAACTGCCCACCCCGACGACTCATATCCTTGGCTTTTAAAAAGCCAGTTACTGGCTAATGATAAACGTTTCGATGATGCTCTCAAGGTGCTATCAGCCGCAGCCGTTAAGTGGCCAAAAACGCCTGAATTCTATGAAACGATGGCAACAATCCACATAGAAAAAAAGGAAACTGACAAAGCCGTAGCCATCTTAATCAATGGACTGAAGGCCATGCCAGAGCAAATACGCCTAAGCGTTATGTTAGCCTCTACTTACGAACAAACAGGTGATTATGCTAAGGCACTTGAAACGTATGACGCTTTAATTGCCAAACATCCCACTGTAGATATTGCAGTCAATAATGTGGTGTCGCTGCTGCTCGATCACTTCAACACTAAAGAAAATGTTGACCGTGCGGTAACTTTGGCAAAACGTTTTGAACTCTCCGAACAGCCTTATTTCGTTGATAGCTATGCCTGGGCATTAATCAACAGTGGCAAGAATGAAGAAGCCTTGAAGTTACTCAGGGATGTCATTAAAAAAATGCCAGATGTCCCCGTATTCAGGTATCACTTAGGCATGGCGTACCACAAAACCAATAGTAAGGCGCTAGCCATTACTGAATTGGAACAAGCCTTGGAAATGGGGAAAAAAGCTGGCGGATTTATTGAAAAAGAAGCCGTGGAAAACTTACTGAAAACCATTAAAGCGGATACCCCTGCCTAGTTCTGGCAGCTATAGCTAATATTGGCAAAGGCTTTCTTGTGCCCAGGATGAAGATTTCGCTCGTGGTGAGCCCTTCGGGCTACGCTCAGAAGAGCCTTGTCGAACCATGAGCGGANNAGATTCCTTACGTTAAGCGGTTAAGTCCTCTCCCTATGAGGGAGAGGGAATTTGCTCGCTTAACTTAATGGCATTGCCGTTGGGCATCTGTAATTTTTTCTTCTGACCTTTATTATTTCCCTTTCAATCTGTAGTTACCGTAACATACGCCCGTAAGCTATCTCATAATTACTAAACCACAACTTTCAAATCTTTCAACCCT
>PMDM01000236.1 GCA_003155565.1 Methylococcaceae bacterium
AATCAGATTGTTGATAAAGCCAAGAACTAAACAACAATTGTTTTTGAAAATAAAAAGCCCGTTTTTGACGGGCTTTTTATTTTTTGGGTTATAGCTTCGATGAGGCTTTTGTAATCAAGGGTTTTGTATATTTTAATGAGCCTCGATTTCGTTACACAATATCGAGGCTCATTATTTACTCTTAACACTTTATTATTTCAGGTATATTCAGCCCGAACGGTTTCAAACATANNATAAGCATTTATCAAAATAACGCACCACCATTTGACCGGAAACGATAACACAACCCCCTGTTTTCTGGTTGAAAGGATGACAATGGCTAACGCCCTCAAGCACGGGCCATCAGGCCCACTTCTTTGACACCGACCCGTTACTGNNAACCCGATCCCCGCGATCCCTTGCTTAGGGATTCGCGTGAAACGCCGCAAATCTTCAATGGAACTCTGGAAAATACCACTGGTAGTCATGAAACCAGTTAAAATCAGGACTGGAATGTCCATCGTCTTGAGTAAGTGCAATGGTTCGTCTATTTTTTAATCTTAAATATAGGAAAATAATAATGAAACAAATATTTCTAGCCACCGTGTTATTGGGGTTATCCGTATGCGGAAGCGCTGTTAATGCCGATGTTACAGTGCAATCCAAAGAAGAAGTTGAAGGTACCTGGAATCTGCAAACCACCAAAAATTCCTTAACCGATAGACATCCTGTTACTCGGGAAGATACCTGGATATTTAAAGATGGCAAAGTAACGATCTTACATATTCCTCGCGAAGGAACTTATTACGACCAACCACCTGTAACTTACGAAATAGAAGGCGGTAAATTAAAAGTTGCGATTTTAGGTGGCAGCAGGTTTGACATGTTTACAGTAGTGGAAAAAGATGACAAAAACATGATCCTGAAAGGAAAATTTGGCGACTATTATTATTTTAATAAAAAGTAAAAGTACGGGAAATACGGCGCGAGGATGGTATAGCTTTCGCCTATGATGCTGGGTCGATGTCCCTCACATGGTAACCAGCCCTTTGTGGGGCGGATTGACGGGGATGTTGCGTAGCCCCAAGCCGAACATGAGNNGGCAAGGCCGACCACAGACAGATCACTGAGGTTGCCTTTGAGCGGGAGCAGGGCACCGAGGCGGTGAGAGCGAGAACGCGTAAAGAAAACAAGGCATGTTGTATCCATTATAAAATAGCGATGGTTGTTATAATGGATATCCCGATTTACTCACCCATAGCCTATAGTGTTACGGTAGTAATCCAACAAATAGCTGATGGAAGGGATTTGTTGGGTTGGCGATGCTGACCTTACCTACGATGCTAACCGATTTAGGTTAAGTGCATAATACAAAGTGATTAAGATAGATTTAACGTTTACGAAATAACATTTCATCCGCACACTAAACAATATTTTTAATTACAAGGAGACATCATAATGAGTACNNGCGGTGTACGCGGCGCGCGCCAATCGCTCGCCGATGCTGATCAGCGGACTGGAGCAGGGTGGTCAGCTCATGACCACCACCGACGTTGACAACTGGCCGGGTGATGTCGAAGGCTTGCAAGGCCCTGCACTGATGGACAGGATGCGCCGACATGCCGAACGGTTCGACACCGAGATTGTCATCGACCACATCCATACCGCTGATTTATCGGCTCGGCCTTTTAAACTGACCGGGGACGCAGGTTCATACACCTGTGACGCACTCATTATTTCTACCGGGGCATCGGCACGTTACTTAGGCCTGGAGTCAGAAGAAGCCTACAAAGGCAAAGGCGTTTCCGCCTGTGCTACCTGTGATGGCTTTTTCTACAGGAACAAAGCCGTAGCCGTGATTGGCGGCGGCAACACCGCTGTTGAAGAAGCGCTGTATTTGTCCAACATTGCCTCAAAGGTCACTGTGGTGCACCGTCGGGACAAGTTCCGTTCTGAAAAAATACTGTCTGACAAACTACTTGAGAAAGCCAGGACTGGCAATGTGGCCATTGAGTGGGACTATGCCCTGGACGAAGTGTTGGGTGACGACATGGGGGTCACCGGGCTTAGGATAAAAAACGCTAAGGACGGCTCCACCAAAAACGTCGATGTGCATGGCGTTTTTATAGCGATTGGGCACACACCCAACACGGGTATATTTGACGGTCAGCTTGATATGGATCATGGCTACATAAAAGTCAAAAGCGGCATTGCCGGAAACTTCACCAGCACCAGCATTCCTGGCGTGTTTGCGGCGGGTGATGTCATGGACTCGGTCTATAAGCAGGCGATCACTTCGGCAGGTGCGGGTTGTATGGCGGCATTGGATGCGGAAAAATATCTTGATGAGTTGGTCGGGTAATGGTTTTGATAAAGCTAGTAAAAACCTGAACGTAAACTTACCGCAATAGTCTTTTGTAATATGAAAATGCAATTGACTGTGCTTGATCCCAATAATCCAGAACAAAGTTTTCCACCGATAAGTAGTGCTTTATCTGAACCGGATGGTTTGCTTGCGGTGGGCGGCTGTCTCTCAAAACTCCGTTTGTTGAATGCTTATCGACTGGGCATTTTCCCCTGGAACAGTCCGGATGAACCGATTTTATGGTGGTCACCCGACCCAAGGCTGGTGCTATTTCCAGATAAGTTAACCATTTCCCGCAGTCTNNTATCATGATCTTCATCAATCAGGCTATGCCCACTCGGCAGAAGCTTGGTCAAACGGGGAGCTGGTCGGCGGTTTATATGGTATTGCAATGGGACGAATTTTCTTTGGAGAGTCTATGTTTCACACCGAAACCGACGCTTCGAAAGTGGCTTTCGTCAGTCTGGTAGAACAACTAAAGCACTGGGGTTATAAGCTGGTGGATTGTCAGGTAAGTACGCGGCATCTCATCAATTTTGGTGCTGAGGAAATAGCCAGGGTTGATTTCACTAACATGCTTAATCAATATTGTGATGAATCACCTGAACCATCGGCGTGGCAAAGCGTATGATTTCCATCCCCTTGTTCCTTACTGAGAAACATCCTTGCAGTTATCTTGACGATGAGGAGGCACAACCCGCCTTTGTGCATCCCTTATTTGACATGACGACAGGTGTCTATTCGGAGTTGATAGCACAAGGTTTTCGGCGCAGTGGCGATGAGGTTTACTCTCCGCACTGCCCAAATTGTTCGGCTTGTATTCCAGTGCGATTACGCGCTTCTGAATTTACCCCTAACCGAAGCCAAAGACGCTGTTTGCAAAAAAACATCAATACGCAGGTCGTAATTAAACCCGCTGAGTTTGATCAAGGCCATTTCGATCTGTATCGTCGTTATCAAGCTGCAAGGCATCGCGAAGGTTCAATGTTTGATTCCAGCCAGGAGGATTACGTACGGTTTCTTAAGAGTTCCTGGTGTGACACTCATTTTGTTGAGTTTTTAATTGACGATGAGCTTGCGGCAATAGCCGTGGTTGACCTGTTGAATAATGCCTTATCGGCTGTTTATACCTTTTTTGAACCTAAGCTTTCCAGCTATGGTCTGGGCNNTTTTCGAGCCGAAATTTTCCAGCTATGGGTTGGGCGTTTATGCAGTGCTTTGGCAGATAGAACAGGCGAAGCGATTGCAAAAGGAGTTTTTATATCTGGGGTTTTGGATAAAAAGATGTAAAAAAATGTCTTATAAAAGCGAATACCAGCCGCTGCAAATATTTAAAGATAAGCAGTGGGTGCTACGAGGCAGTGATTAACGGCATATGTGCGTTATGAATTTCTTGTATTACCCGCAAGGCTAGGACTAGCCAGATTGCAATAAAGGCCTGA